>DAIUKI010000047.1:0-11870 GCA_036848255.1 Bacteroidales bacterium
TTTTTCATAGTATTATAAATTTTCAGTTTCATAATTATTCCTCTTTAAATTAGGTTAAATCAATTTAGAATGTAACTCTGAAACCTGCAGTTATATTTCTCATCAATGGTGAGTTTTGCGCATCACTCCTCCAAGATTCCGGATCCCAGCCTGACCAATTGGTCCATATATAAGGATTCTTACTGGATATAAAGAACTGGCATGCCTCCAAATTCAAAGTCTGAAGTAATTGGGGACCAAATCTGTATGAAAGCGAAACATCCTGCAATCTTACAAAACTCCTGCTTTCATAAATCCCGCTCGCCTGAGCAGGGGAGTTATATACACCGGTTGCATTATTTACACCATTATCGGGTGTCCAGTAAGGACGTACTGCAGAGGCGTTTATCCTTAATACGTTATCTGACCGGAAATCGACATTAACAACAGAAGCATTATTCTCCATATAATACTTTTTACCTCCCTGGACTGAGTTAATAAAGAAGGAGAAAGTGAAGTTCTTATATGTAAAAGTGTTGTTTATGCTGAATCTATAGCTTGGGGTACGATATCCTATAACTTTTCTGTCGAGATTTGGCTCAATAACACCATCACCGTTCTGATCGACATATTTGTACTGACCCGGATACCAGTTATTGTATGTTTGCCCGGCATAAAGCTCAGCTTCGGTCCAGAGGCCCCCCATCATTTCAAAATCATAAATAGCGCTGATTGGTTCTCCGACAAACCATGAGTTCCCTACATCTTTATCATTTTCGTCGCCATAGAGTTTGGAGATCTTGTCGCGGTTGAGTGAAAATATGAAATTTGTTTCCCAGCCAAGTTTGCCTGTAAGGTTTACAGAGGTCAATTCAAACTCAATACCTTTGTTGTCAATGGCCCCGATATTCGTCCACACACTTGAATATCCCGTTGTAGGTGGAAGTGCCCTGCTGACAAGGACATCTGTTGTTTTAGCACTATATAAATCTAAAGAACCGGAAATTCTCCTTTCGAACAGGCCAAAGTCAATCCCGATATTCAATGAAGCTGTTTTTTCCCATGCAAGACTGGCATTTCCAAGGCTGCTTGGATAAACAGCAATAGCTGTAGTTGGTCCAAATACATAAGAATCCGCTGTCATTCTTGAAAAGCTTGAATAACGCCCGATCCCCTGGTTTCCGTTCTCTCCGTAGGATGCTCTCAGTTTCAGATATAGACTGGGAATACTCTGCATGAATGATTCATCAGAGACGACCCATCCAAGAGATACTGACGGGAAATTGGCAAACTTCTGCTCGGGCCCGAATCCGGAAAATCCATCACGACGGATTGTTGCAGTCAGCAAATACCTGTTCATAAATGAATAGTTAATACGTGCCATGTAAGAAATACTGTTTTCTTTCCATGCTGATGAACCGACACTGACAGTAGTCCCAAGACCCACATTATTATAACCGAGAACAGGATTGTCAAAACCCTGGGCATTGAGAGTTGAGCTTTCAGCAGCACGGCCTTCCTGGCTGTAGAGAAGTGTTGCATTCACCTGGTGGTTGCCGAATGTCCTTAAATAGGTAAGAATATTGTTATAAATCCAGTTTCTTTCTTCCGAAGGATTTTTGATAGCCTGGCCCTTGTTACCGGAACCATCAGGTACCGTGGAAGGATAAAACCTGTTATATTTCCTTGTGTACAAATTGTTGGAATAGTTGAAATCATAGGTCAATCCTTTCACCCATGGCACTGTAATCCTGGCATTTCCTACAAGTAACAGGTCATTTCTGTTATCCAGATGCCTAACATACAGGTTATTAAGAGGATATGGCATATAGGCTTCCCCGGTCAGATACATATCATAATTCGGTAAGCCAATCTTATTGTTGGCCAGAGGACTGCTGGCTCTCGAATCACCAAGACTGGCTTCCAATCCAGAATAATCGCGGAAAGAATATGAAGAATTCAATCCGACAGTGAGCCAATCGGTGATTTTGCTCTCAACGTTGGAGTGAAGAGTGATCCTGCTGAATTCATCGTTCAGCTGAATGCCCTCCTCATTTGTATATGAGGCAGAAACATAGTAATTTGATCTGTCGCTTTTACCCGACATACTGAGGTTATAATTCTGTATCGGGGCAATTTGAAGCACTTCATCCACCCAATTGATTTCATTGCCTGCAATATAATTATCTCTTTCTTCCTGACTTCTCAGCCTGGCAGCAACAAGTTCCCTGTTGTTGATATCGGGTCTGACAGGTTTTCCTGTGGCACTTGTAGGTTTGGTTTTGTACCATGTATAGAGATCCTGCTGGTAGTAATAGTCGACCAGCCTTACAGCATACTCTTCGGCATTCATAACCCTCATTGGATTATTTGTCATATCCTGGTAACCGTAATACATATTAAATGATATAACCGGTTTTTCAGTTTTTCCCTTTTTAGTGGTGATCAGCATGACACCGTTTGCCGATCTTGATCCGTAAACAGCAGCAGCGCTGGCATCCTTTAATATATCAACCGACTCAATATCGCTGATATTGATATTGGATATTGATCCATTATAGATAATACCATCCAGAACAACAAGAGGAGCATCGCTTGCAGATAATGAAGTTTGCCCCCTGATTGAAAGGGAAGGATCGCTACCGGCCAGACCTGATCCCTGAACATTCACCCCAGCTGTAGTTCCTGACATTGCCTGGGAAAGGTTAAGGTTTGCAAGAGTAGCTTTCTCATCCATTGTGACTCTTACCACTGAGCCGGTAAGGTCGCTTTTTTTCTGTGTGCCGTAACCTGTCACGACAACTTCTTCAAGTTCGGTGGTTGTCGACTCAAGGGAAATATTAATTGCAGTACGGCCTGAAATAGCCTGTTCCTTTGTAATATACCCAATGAATGAAAAGACAAGAACCGCATTCGGATCGGAAACCGCAAGTGAATATTTTCCGTCAGGTCCGGTAAGAACGCCAAGAACAGTTCCTTTGATGATAACGTTCACTCCCGGCATTGGGTCACCTGAAGTTGCATCGGTTACAGTTCCTGAAACAGTAGTTTGCTGAAGTTCAGAACCCGGCAGGGTGCCTGAAATCCCCAGCAGCAAAACAAGGATCAGAATTTTCAGATCCTTAAAGAACCTCGTGAGATACCTTAAATTTGGAACCCCACTACATGAGTTTTCTTTCATAGTAGAAATGATTAGTTTAATTAATAGGTGAAGAAATTCAAAGACAGTTAGATTATTGATTCCGGGATATTTTATCCCATTTTGAACGATTTTGGATTCGCATAGGCCGTTTCAATTAGGTTAGTATTAGATTAGGGTTAGTCTGCGTGATAAATATAATAATATTCTTCGGGATATCCCATCCACATCTTTCATAATAATTATTCATTAAAGGCGTTTATTAGGAACACGTGAGTTATAGAACTTAAACCTGACTGTTAATGGGGACAATTAAATTTGACGGAATAAGAATAGCATTTGCAATTGGCCTGATTACAATCTTTCCTTCAACCGGAAAGGCACAGACAGCAATGCCTGATATGCTTGTCAATGGCACATTAAAGGAACAGATGGATTACGTCCAGGAAAAAACCAGAATCTATGAAGATTTCCGGGCTATCAGGGAGGACATGTTTCAGAAAATGAAAAAGAACGCCGTCGATTCTCTCAATGCTGCCAAAACTGAAATATCCGGATTAAAAAACAGGACCAGAACCCTGAATCTCACGATCGATTCATTGAATACATCGGTTGGCGCTATCAGCGCAGATCTCGACAAGATGACAAAAACCAAAAACAGCATTTCATTGCTTGGAATTGAGATTAATAAAACAGCCTATAATGCAGTCCTGTGGACAATAATCGCAATTCTTGCAGGTCTCCTCATTGCAGGATTCCTGGGATTTCAGAGAAACCACAAGGTAACAGCCCAGACAAAAAAGGAGTTCGAAGAGCTGAAAAAAGAATTTGAAGCCTACCGTAAAGCATCAAGGGAGGCCAGGGAGAAAATGTCGATGACCCACTTCAACGAGCTGAAGAAGCTGAGGGGAGCCTAAACAATATAATAACTCTCCCACCCCTTCCGCGGAGGCCTGTCGGTCAGCATCGAATTCGCAAAACTATCATTCGTGATCTCCTTTGTATCACGGTTAAAGATTAGTTTTTTGTTACGGCGCATAGCAATAATTCCCAAAGAAAACAACTGAGCAAGAGGAGCGAATGTCTGGAACGGTGAACGTGTCTTCTCCTCTCCCATGCATGCTTTCAGGAAGTTGATATAATGATCTGAAGGACTTTTAGGAATCACCGGCAATTTTGAGGCCATCTCCTTTGCTTTTGCCTCAGGAATTATTGACAGGGGAGCCGAGTGCGTTCCTCCCTTGAACATCAGCTCCTTACTGTAGATGATCTTGCCAGCCTGGGGTATTCTCTGCTGACTGCCCTGTGGAGCGGCGGCCTGCTGAGGAACTCCTCCCGGAGGGGGTATTGTATTGTCAGTGGCGGCATTCACAGAAAAGTATCCATCGGGAACAGGTGGAAGGTTCTTCACTCCGTCATACCATGTGATATCAACCGGAGGCATTTCCCCGCGGCTTGGGAAACGGAAAAGAAGCGTTGTTTCAAGAGGGAAGAAAAAGTCGTTAGGGTTTTTGACATGCAGAGCTTCAATCTCATAAGGCAATCCAAGATCGAGGAACTCGTGTATCGTATCCAGGATATGTGCACCCCAGTCGCCAAGGGCACCAAGTCCGAAGTCGTACCATCCGCGCCAGTTGCCCGGATGATACTTTCCATTGAAATCGTGATATGCCGCAGTGGTGAGCCAGGTATCCCAGTCCTTATCCGTCATCCCTGGCGGCAGGGGCTCCGCCTCCGGGAATCTTGAGATATTGGGATCGTATGGGTGCCATCTGCGGTTTCCGTTCATGAATGCAGTTACTTTGGTTACATCCTTTATTATTCCGGCCTCTTTCCATGCTTTGAACTGGAAATAGTTCTCCCCCGAATGACCCTGGTTTCCAACCTGGGTAACAAGCTTGGGATTCTTCGCGGCCATCTGCGACATTATCTCAGCTTCAAGGAATGTACGGGTCATCGGTTTTTCAACAAAAACGCTTTTCCCAAGCTGCATGGCAGCCATACACACCGGGAAATGCGCAAAGTCGGGTATGGCAACCTGAACGGCGTCTATATCACCTGCCATCTTGTCGAACATCACCCTGAAATCCCTGAACTGCTTAGCCTTAGGAACCAGCTTGATTGTCTCCTGTGCCCCCTTGGAATCGAGGTCCACATCGCATACCGCCACTATATTAGCCAGTCCGGAGTTGATGAATTGTCTGGCATCCGAGCCTCCCTGGTATGCAATACCGATTAGGGCCAGGTTTACCTTTCTTGCCGGACTTACCGTACTCTCCGGAATTATTTCCGGTCTGGCAAAATTTCCAGAAGCACTCCTTCCAAGCATAGCGCCCGAAGCAGCCAATCCTGCTGTTTTCAAAAAATTAAGTCTTGATACTTTGTCTCCCATGATATTTACTTTTTAAGAATTATTACCTATCTGTATTTCCCGGCGAAATCGTCTGCCAGTGTGTTAATCTCCTCATCATTTAAATGAATTCCGGAAGTGATTATCGTCCTGTATCTGAAGGTGATGGATTTACCTGACTGAATCGAAAAATCAACGACCTCCCTGCCCTTTGTGAAGTCACTGCCTCCTAGGGGATTCGCCGAGAACAATCCATAACCCCTTGCATGCCAGTATGTAGGGTATGAAGGGTTTTCCGGATGATCACAGATTACTACTGATACCTTTTCACTTCCGATAATCCCATATAGGTTCATCCATCTTGCCCGCGTACTCCACACAGCTTCGCCGGTAACTCCCTCGCTGCTTCTGTAATTGCCTGTTACTCCCTTGTTTTCTGATGCCTTTTCCGTTCCTGGCTTACCGGAAGAATCAAGAAGCAGAACATCCTCCTTTGATGGGAGCTCAAGCTGGCGGGCAACCCTGATCGCAAACATACCCTCCTTGGTATCCTTCATCAAAACATCCTGGCCCACTGCAGTAAGCGTCGTTATTCTGTCAACACAATAGTACTTCTCATTAACGATGAAATGAAATTCACTCTTTTCTTCAAGCAGGTCCTTTCCCGAAGGATCCTGCCAGATGGCACTTACGGCAAGCATCCCTTCACCATCTCCCTCCTTGGTTTTATCAATACCCAGGTGCTTAATTACACCTCCGTTTTCACTTTTTTCCCCTGTTGAGCCATTTCCCCAGAAATCGAAACCGTTGACATTCCCATAATTAAGCCACGATCCCACCTGGTGAATGTGATCATTCCTCTCACTCTCCCGTGGTTTCAAAGGAAATCCCCTTGTAACCTCCGTACCTGTAAGGGTCCTGACCGGATAAAGAACGGGCTTATAAACATTTCCGGGCCAGCAATATGAGGTCAAAAGCTTCCCTCCTGCCAGGACATCGACTCTTTGTTCCTGTTCCCTGACTGTGAATTCGACCTTCTGCTTTTTTCCCGGACGGACCTTACCATCCTGACAAGCTATCACAGGCAGTGATATAAGAAATGCGAACAAAAGAACTGAAAACTGTGATTTTCTCATGCTTTAAAATATTAAGAAAGTGCAACTGTTTTGCCAAGTGCTTCCCTTTCTGCTTCCCTGATCACGGTTTCAATAAGAACAGGTGCCCCGTCAAGCTTTTTGCTCTCAGCGGCAGCTGTCATGAAAGCAAATATTTCGATTGTCTCTTCTTTGTTAACAGGTGGAACCCCTGTCTGAAAGAATCTGACAATTTCAACAAGAAGGGGATTATAGCCGTTGTATCTGCCAACAGTTACTATTCCTTTTTCACCGAATGCTGTTCCTCCGTATTCGGATTTACCCTTACGGATGCCCCTGAAAGTTCCTATCCTGTTATCGGCCCATAATCCTGTAACCAGGTCAGTATCTCCAGTAAAAATGCCTGTTACTTTTTTGCAGCCGGTACCCATAACCGTAAAAAGAGTTTCGACGCCATGTATTCCATACCAGAAAAGGTCGGGGTGGGTCTTTTCGAGAGTGGCCGGGCTGAAGGTGTCAGCGCCGAGGACTTTCCCGATCGATCCTTTTGCTATCTCATCAGCTCCCTGGGAATACCTCAGTGACGAGGAAGAGAATACCGGGACTTTATAATGGGCGGCAGCATTAAAAATTGATATTGCATCACTTAACGATGCAGCTATTGGCTTGTCAATGAACATCCGCTTACCTGCTTTCATCACCTCAAGTGCCTGTTCGAGGTGGAGACGGCCATCGTTCGTTTCAAGAAGTATAACATCGGTCTTTTTCAGAAGGTCCTGAACTGATCCGACTATCTCGACCCCCAATTTCTTCACATCTTCAGTATATCCGGGGATCCTGTCGGCACTCGATTTTATGTCATTGCTTCCCCTGGGATATGCTGCTGTAACCTTATATCCCCCGAATTCCGGACCGGCGGAAGGATCATTGAGGGCTTTTGTAAATGCAGTGGCATGCGAGGTATCAAGGCCGATTATCCCGACTCTCCGGCCAGTAGTATCCTGATTTAATGTAATTGCTGAAGTTTTTCCCAGCAGGCTTATACCGGCAATACCGGCAGCTGAGGTTTTAATGAAACTACGGCGCCTGATTTGGTTTCTTATTGACATAATACATTAAAATAAAGCCTTTATAAACCTATTAACCACGGAGTTACACAGAGTTAGACGGAGTTTCACAGAGTAAATAATATGTAATTACATTGTAATTACGTATTAAAAACAATGAAACTCCGTGGTTAAAATTCTAATCTTATCAAACAACCTCCGGAACAATATATGGTTTTCTGTACTTTTTGGTAAGCATTGCATCAGCTTCCTTATCCTTTACAAACCTTTCCCTGGCACCATCGAAGGCCAGCTCCCTTCCAAGTTTGTAGGAGATATTTGCAAGAATAGGAAGAGCCGATGAATAATGCCCCTCTTTAATCTGGCACGTCAGTGTTTCATTCTTCCCTGAACGGATCGCATCGAGGAAATTCGCAAAATGCTCGGTTCCGCCCGGTGCTGCAAGAAATGTAGGATCCGCATTTTTCTTCTCACCTGTTCCGGAGCCTGCAAAAGGCTCTCTTTCCCTTTTACGGAAGGCTTTCCAGGTATCGCCATCGAGCTCAAGATACCCATCAGTACCGTAGAAAGTATTTCCAATACGGATATTAAGACTGGATTCGGCATTTGTGAATCTACCCCTCGTTTCAAACTCAAGAACCTTCCCATCCTTGTATTTAAAGAGCGAGGTCTGGGTATTCGGAGTCTCCTGGGCACACTCGGCCGGATCGATTCCAAATATACCGCCCATTGAAAATATTGATACCGGATGCTCATTCTTGTTCAGTCCCCAGCGTGCAATATCGAACTGGTGGGGACCCTGATTGCCGGTGTCACCGTTACCCGTATCCCAGAACCAGTGCCAGTTGTAATGAACCCGCTTTTCATTGTACTGACGCCAGGGCGCCGGACCGAGCCACATGTCATAATGAAGTGAGGCAGGAGGAGTTCCGTCAGCGACGATTCCAAATGAGTCGCGAGGCTTGTAGCACATCCCCTTTGCCATAAACACATCGCCGATACCGCCGCTGTGCAGGAATTTGATTGCCTCTATTACGTTAGGGATTGAACGGTTCTGGCATCCTGTCTGCATTCGTATATTATATTTCGCAGCGGCTTCAATCATTTTTCTTCCCTCATGCAGATTATGGCAGGCAGGTTTTTCAGCATACACATGTTTCCCTGCCTGGCATGCCCATATGGCGCTTAATGCGTGCCAGTGGTTGGGCAGTCCGAACGATACGCCGTCAATTTCCTTATCTTCAAACACCTTCCGCATATCCCACTCAGTGGCAACATTTTCACCCGAACGGTCCAGCACCATTTTTGCCGACTGGGCAAAGAATTGCTCATCAACATCGCATATCGTCTTTATCCTGACATTGCGGTTATCCTTCAGGGAGCACCAGCTGCCGATATGATCTCTGCCCCTGCTGCGGAGACCAACAACGGCCAGATTGATACGGTCGTTGGATCCCACCACCTGGGAGTAGCTTTTTGGACTGAGGCCCATTCCGCCAAGGGTTATTGCAGCCGCCCCTGCAACAGTGGTCTTGATAAACTCTCTTCTTTTTGTCATTTGTATGTTTTTTTATTACTTGTTCCTTGTTCCTTGTTCCTTGTTCCTTGTTGCTAGTTGCTTAGGTGCAATGACTGATCTTCTATTTAAAAACAACCAGCAACTAGTAACCAGCACCCAGCAACTTAAGCTTACTATTTATTGTTGATCATCCGGTTAAAAATAGTCAATTGTTCTTTCATTGCTGCGATCCTGTCAGCGGGTTCCGTACGTGCTTCAAGAAGGACCCAGCCTTTATACCCTATACTATTAAAGAGATCGAACATCTTCTGATAAGGATAGTCTCCCACATTCAGCTCACGTACATGAACCGTATCACCAAACCATTTCTTAACCGAGTTGAAGTTAGCTTCAAGTCCCGGTGGAAGCAGATCCTGGTCATTGCAATTCCAGCACATTTTAACATTCGGCTGGGTGACATGGTCGAAGATTGCCTTCATATTTGGTATCTCCTGAGTAAGATTGCCATGAACTTCAACCCTGACTAGCTGACCATAATCACGGGCGAACTTTCCGACCTCATTCAACGAAGCTCCGATCTGGGCAATGGTTTTTTCCTTTGGTACACCTGCTGGCAGATCGTTGGGTTTTACCTTGATACCGGTTGCCCCGATATCCCTGCAGAGTATGATGTACTCTTTAGTCTGATCAATATTGGTACGGAGCTGGGCAGGATCGGGGCTGTGATACTCAAAATTGGCACCATAGCCGATGCATTCAACCGGACTGTCGGCAAACCTTTTCTTTACCTCAGCCCGCTGAACAGCTGAAAGATTCGTTTCAACCTTATGTGCATGTTCAGTCCTCAGTTCAATGCCCAGTAATCCGGTCTTTTCGCAGTTGGCAATTAGTGCAGGCAGATCCCAGTCCCTTCCCCACTGGTAAGTCACAAGGCCGAATTTCATTTTGCCCTTTGCCATCGGATTCATGACCGGCAGGTAATTCATGGCAGCAATTCCGATTCCGGCAGAAAAGCTTTGATGAATGAATCCACGTCGTGTTATATATTTCATTTTATGACAATTTAATATTTATTCAAGTGCTTTAAGCCAGGCCTTGCCCATAAGCTGGGCACCGGCAAGAGTAGGATGAACGCCGTCGCCCGTCCAGTATGATCCCGGAGCTCTTTTCACAGCTTCATCATAAACGCTCTGAAAAGGAATGAATGTTGCACTGAACTGTTTGGCTATATCTTTTGCTGCCTTCTGGTAACCATAAAATTCAGGATACCAGGTTTCATCAACAGCTTTAACACCTTTCACTGCAAAAGGCTCACATATAATGAGTTTCACATTTGGGAGGGCTTTCAGGGTTCTTTCAAGAAGGGCTGAGTAGTCATTCCTGTAAATTTCAATTGTACCGTTATAATTTCCGTTGAGCTTATGCCATATATCATTTACTCCGATAAGAATACTAAGGACATCAGGTTTCAATTCAAGGCAATCCTTGTCCCACCTTTCAGCAAGCTGATAGACTTTATTACCCGAGATTCCCTTGTTATAGATCTTCAGATCAAGGGCTTCATATTTGTTCAGAATAGCGGCTCCTGCCAGAAGCGGGTAGCCGGAGCCAAGATTTCTTGCTGTATTGAATCCGGTGTCTTCCTTATTTCTTCCGGAATCGGTTATGGAATCACCCTGAAACAGAATCGTCTGATTCTTTGAGAGTTTTATAGCCTTGATTTTTGCCGGCGGCATTGCTGCCATGAGGATCTCCGGAATGCTTATGGCAGCAGCAGTGCCCAGAGCAGCTTTTTTAATAAAGCTTCTGCGTGAATCATTATTATGGTCCATTATATGTATTTGTTAATTTTAAAGCTATTTCCTGAATTCAATCTTAAATCCCTGTACTTGCCATGCCGGGAATTTTGTCGGTTTTTTTATGATCATTCCCTCTGCAGTCTGGGTCCATCTTACCTTTGCATCGCTTCCCAGAACCTTTACAGAGGCTACCGGTCTGTCCGAAAAATTCGTATTTTTACTCAACGACCTGATAAGGATATCCTCTGTTGGCGTGCCCAGGCAGAAGGCATACAATATACCATCTTTTGTTGTAAATCGGATATCCTTTGAGTTGAATTTATAATTTTCATTGAACCTGCCGGGTTTAAAGGCTTTTGATTCGGGCGACACCTCGCCAAAGATCCTCCATGGACGTGTGCCGTAGATCCCTTCCCCGTTGGCGGAGGTCCATACTCCTATTTCTTCAAGTATCCTTAACATATCTGGTTCCAGATCACCCTCCGGAGTCTGAACCACGTTTAAAAGCAGGTTCCCGTTCTTACTTACGATATCAACGAGCATCTGAACAACCTCAGTGGCACTTTTGTATTTCTGCCCGGTA
Source organism: Bacteroidales bacterium (assembly GCA_036848255.1). Lineage (GTDB taxonomy): Bacteria > Bacteroidota > Bacteroidia > Bacteroidales > VadinHA17 > LD21. Next base: position 11,531 of record DAIUKI010000047.1, read on the forward strand.
CGGTAGTACCAATCTCCGATTGAAGTATCTGTCTGCCAGGGGTAGGCGCTGGCAGTATCCAATACTCCGCGTTCAACATCCTGTACCCATTTTCCGCCGGATTGCTGTTTACAGGTATATACGACGTCAGGAGTTCCATTGTCTTGCGATGAACCCTGGTTATAGTAATGAGCAACCAGGCTACGCCCTACATCTCCAAATGGCATCTGGCTGTCGGAATAAAGAAGGTCGGGATGATAATTATCTATAAGTTCCTTTATATTGCTAAACCACTCAATCTGAAAAACCAGATTGTTTGTGAGCCATCCTTTGTCATCAGGAGTTGTTGAAGCATGGTAAA
>DAIUKI010000048.1:0-11667 GCA_036848255.1 Bacteroidales bacterium
ATTATAAATGTAAATCTAAGAATTTTTGCCATCCCGTTGGTGCGGATTTGTAATCCGTGCCTAATATTAATCCATCACCGGCCTCTCGCTGGCGCGGATTTGACTTCGTTGAGCTCTTGCTGGCGCGGATTTGCAATCCGTGCCCTATAATGCCTGTTTTCAGTTCTTTTTTGGCCCCGATTGCAAATCGGCGCCAGCGTTGGCTTTTATTACACCGAGTTTTTACTAATTTTGACATGTTATCTGTTAAATGAATTTTCCATACTTCATAGCCCACCGTCTTATAAAAGGTCGTCGCCAGGAAACCTCCTTCTCACGGCCGATAAATGTTATTGCCGTAACAGGAATTGCCCTTGGGCTGGCAGTTATGATAGTGGCAGTCGCAGTTCTTACAGGTTTTAAGCAACAGATAAGAAATAAAATTGTCGGATTCGGATCAAATATCCAGATACTTAATTTTGATTCGAACCTGTCGCTCGAAACGGTCCCGATTAGCGACACACAGCCGTTTATAACAAGAATCAGGGAGATGGACGGTATAAGCCATGTCCAGGTATTTGCAACAAAGGCCGGTATAATCAAAATGTCAGAGGCAATTCAGGGCGTTGTCCTGAAGGGCATCGGAAGTGATTTCAACTGGAAATTCTTTGAAAGCAATATTGTTGATGGTTCTGTCTTTACAGTTACCGACACCGGACGAACCAACCAGGTGATAATTTCAAAAAAGATATCCGATATGCTCAGGCTCAAGACCGGAGACTCGTTCGCTATGTATTTTGTGCAGGATCCGCCAAGGAGCCGCAAATTCACAATAAGCGGGATATATGAGACCAGTCTAGAGGAGTTCGACAAGCTATATGTCTTCTGCGACATTGGACATATAAAGCGCCTGAACGGATGGACCGATGATCAGGTCAGCGGGTTTGAGATATTCATCGATGATTTCGACAAACTCGATGAGATGACGATGGCTGTAAGGGATGAGGTTGGATACAGGCTCCTGGAGGATGAAACAAAATTCAAAATAACGAACATCAGGATGAGATACCCACAGATATTCGACTGGCTCAATTTCCAGGACATGAATGTTTTAATTATAATCACACTGATGCTTCTTGTTGCCGGTTTCAATATGATATCCGGATTACTGATCCTTATTCTTGAAAAGACCAATATGATCGGGATCCTGAAAGCTCTTGGTTCAGATAACGGCACAATAAGGAAAATGTTCCTTTACCAGGCTTCTTACCTCATTGCCAAGGGATTGTTCTGGGGGAATATAATCGGTACCGGATTTGCCCTTCTTCAACTGAAGACCGGATTGATCTCACTCGATCCGGCATCATACTACATAAAGACTGTTCCGGTAAATCTTGAATTATCCCACATAATTCTCCTCAATCTGGGGACAATGGCGATCATTATTCTTATGCTCCTTGTGCCCTCACAGCTGATCAGCAGGATCACACCTGTCAAGGCTATCCGATATGACTAGAAGCTAAGACAGAAAGTTGTTTCTTTTCCCGGTACCGACCTGACTTTCAGGTTACCTCCATGCACTTTCATAATCTGCCTCGAAATACTCAGGCCAATACCTGATCCGTTTCTCCTTGTAGTAAAAAAAGGAACAAATATTTCATCAAGGTTCTCAGGCGGGATCCCTGGTCCGTTGTCAGTCACGCAGATTTCAATGTGACGACCCTGACTCCTGGCAGCATTTATATATATTTCCCCTCCCGGGGTATCTGCAACTGCCTCACGGGCATTCTTAACAAGGTTGATCAGAACCTGAGAAATCAGGTTTTCGTCTGCATATACTTCAAGATCAGAATCTCTGAGGGAAAACGATATTTCGATTCCATCATCTGTGTTCTGCGAAGCATGAAGGACCCTCAGACGATTGAACAGGTCGGATATTTTAAAAAGATGTCTGTCAGGCTCAGGGATTCTTGTTAGCTGCCTGTATGATTCAACAAAAGACATTAGTCCTTTCCCCTGATCTTTTATGACATTTAATCCCTGAAGTGTTGTTGAAATGGTTTTTGTTGTCACCTGATCTGGTCCGACAGGTTGCCCATCGGTACTGTAGATATTCGATAGGCTTTCAGAAAGTGATGTGATGGGTGTTATCGAATTCATTATTTCGTGCATGAGAATGCGGATCAGTTTCATCCACGATTCAACCTCCTTCTCGTCAAGTTCACTTTTAATGTCCTGGATTGAAAGTATTAACAATTCTTCATTATTTGTTCTGAACGATTCAGCCTTAAGCGACAGCTGTATTTCACCCCGCTCAGTGCCAAGAGGCACAAGTTGTCTTTCCGAGGGCTTTATATTGTTAATAACCTGAAAAAGCCTGTTATCGATCCGTTCTATTTGCCTTATATGAGTCAGAACATCAGTCTGAAGAAGTTTTCTTGCAGATGAATTGGAATGGAGGACAAATCCCTTACTGTCGTAGGTAATAATCCCGACGGCCAGATGCTCAATTAAAATGCGGAATTTCTGCTCCTGGTTCCTGTTCTCTATTTTGAGTTTCTGGATCTGCTCGTTCACCCTGTTCATACTTCTGTATATTTCCCTGACAGTCTTATTCTTTTCTTCAACTGAGAAAAAAAGGTTGGAATCATCATTTTTAACAGAATCAAAAAAGTATTTTATTTTTCTGTTTGTTGCATTCAGGAAAGATATCAGATTGAATGTAAGGATCACAATAGTTAGAAAACAGATAATTGATATCCTGAATGATTTGTCATCACTAATCAGCCATCCCAGGAGAATTGAAAGGGCTACAATTAACAATACTCTTAATACCAGATTAATATAGAGGTTTTTACTTATCATGTTTTTGTTTCTTTAACCAGTTATAAAGAGTCTGCCGTGTTATTCCCAACTGTTCTGAAGCCGCAGTGTAATTTCCGTTATTGGTTTCTATCGCCTGTCTTATCATTATCTGCTCCATCTCATCAAGAGTAATGAAAGAATTGATACCTGTAAGCGAGGATTCCTGCTTCAGATACAGATCTTCAGGTTTCAGGATGGGTGAATCGCTTAGGATAACAGCCTTCTCGACAGTATGCTGAAGCTCACGGATATTTCCGGGCCATGAATAACTAAGTAGTTTATCCGTTGCCTGCCTGTTGAGTTTTATATCGGGCTTATTATATTTAAAGGTATATTTCTTCAGGAAGAATTCTGCAATAATTATTATATCATTTCCTCTTTCCCGGAGAGGTGGAAGTTCAATCTGGATAGTATTTATCCTGTAAAGAAGGTCCTCCCTGAAGAGTCCTTCCCTGACCATCTTTTCAAGGTTCCTGTTAGTCGCGCATATCAGCCGTATGTCAGTTGCGATTGGCTGATTTGATCCAATACGGGTGATTTGATGGTTTTCAATGGCAGAAAGCAGTTTCGCCTGAAGATTAAACGAAAGGTTTCCTATTTCATCCAGAAAGAGAGTGCCTTTATGTGCTGTTTCAAACTTACCCTGCCGGTTTTCGTGAGCATCAGTAAATGACCCTTTCACATGGCCGAACAACTCACTCTCAAAAAGTGTCTCGGTAAGCGAGCCGACATCCACTGTTACCAGTACCTCCTTCAACCGCGGTGACAAACGGTGAATCTCCTGTGCTATTAGCTCTTTTCCGGTTCCATTTTCACCGGTTATCAGGACATTTGCATCTGTTTTTGAAACTTTCCTAACCAGGTTCATGACGTTAATAAGCTGAGGAGATGAACCAATTATGGGTCTTTGCTCCCTGTTTATTACTTTTTTCAGTTCATCTTCCCTCTCCTTCAGGACTTTTACCTCCTTTTTTGAAAGGCTAAGCTGTAATGCCAGTTTCAGAGTGGCAATCAGTTTCTCATTATCCCATGGTTTAAGGATAAAATCGGATGCCCCTGCCTTCAACGCTTTAACTGCTGTATCGATGTCACCATAAGCCGTTATCATTACAACGGAAACATCGGGATTGGTTTCCCTGATCTTATTGAGCCAGAAGATCCCCTCGTTCCCTGTATTTACCCCGGCACTGAAATTCATGTCAAGAATTATAAGGTTGTAATCTTTGTTTCTCAGTTCCATTGGGATCTGGTTAGGATTTGAAATTGAGGTGATCTCCCCGAATACAGGGTTAAGAAGGATCTCTAAAGCGCTCAGGATACTTTTGTTGTCATCAACAATCAGAATATTGCCTTTGGGAGTCTGCATAAAATTACTTTTTTGGGGCTAAAGCCCCTGATTGAGGGAGTCTTTCTTAATAAACAAATTTACCAGATTAACAAAAGAAAATCAAGGCTTCGTAAAATATTTTTACGCTTAATTGTAAAATATATTTACCCTGATTGAAAGCATTGATAATTAAATAAATGTTTATCATGATGTTATATTTTTGGCATTATAATAGATGGCCAATAAGAAAAATAAGTATATGTTGATCATTTCCGATTTAAAATCAGCGGTAAGAAGCATTTTTCGAAACAGAGTGCCATCAGCCATCAGTATACTCGGACTTGGAATAGGACTTGGATGCATAATTGCTCTCATGGCACTGATAGTACATGAAAAATCATTCGATAAATTCATTCCTGAACACAAGAGTTTATACAGACTTGTTTTTGGGAATAATGGTCACACAAGTTATCCTCTCAGTGAGACAATGGCAGGAGAATTTTCCGAGGTGAAAGATTACTTCAGGTTTTACCAGATCAATTTTGTACAGATCAGAAATTCAGATAATGAAATGGTGAAGGCTGAGGATTTTAGTTTTGCTGATCCTTCAATCTTCAGGATAATGGGAATTGATTTTATCTCAGGAGTACCGGCCGGGTCAGTACGGGAAATTGCCATTTCAGACGAAATATCCATGAAGTTCTTCGGCAACCTTTCACCAGTAGGATCCATCCTCCCGGTGAAGTTTTCCGACGGCATCGCAGAACTTACTGTAACAGGAGTATATAAGAGCTTCCCTGAAAACTCAATACTCTATCCGGACTTTATTGCTGATATTAAACTTTCTGAGAAGATGTTCATTCAGTTTCAGATGTCGTTGGGTGAATATGGAACCGGGAAACCAATAGAGTTTGACTGGAGCCGCAATGAGTTCGTTTCCTTTGTGGTTCTTCAAAAAAATGCTGATCCCGCAGCAGTAGCCGCAAAAATGGACAAATACAAGGAATTTCTGGGTAATCCCGACAAGGAAAAACTGGAATTCAGGCTTCAGCCTGTTGCTGATATTTACCTTGGGTCAGGTGAAATATCAGCAAGTCAGTATTTAAGGCGGGGAAATCCTGAAGAGCTGGGATATTACGAGGCAATAGCATTTCTTATTCTGTTTATTTCAATCGCAAATTATATCCTTCTTTCCCGTGCAGTAGTTTCGGATAGAGGTCATGAGCTTGGTGTACGGAAAGTATTCGGAGCCTCACACGGCATGCTAAGGAGACTCGTCTTCACCGAATCAGTTATTATCGTCCTACTCAGCCTTATTCCTGCAACATTTGTTGTTGATTATGGGATTCCTTTTATAAATAGCACTTTGAACAAGACAATGACCGGGCATGTTTTTCTGAGTCCGCTTCTCTGGCTGCTTTTGATAGTGGTGGTAGGTTTTTCCGGAACAATCTCAGGCTGGCTGATCAGTATCAACTTTTCCCGGATGCCTGCTTTAAAGCTGATATCAGGGAAGAAACTCCGGCCTGAAAAGTCGAACAGGTGGAATTATTCATTCCTTGTACTCCATTTTACAATCTATGTAATGCTGGTGGCAGGGGTGATTGCAGTATCAAAACAGTTAAAATACTCAATATCAGGCAATAAAGGATTCAACCCTGAGAATATTTTGATAACATCTCTGAGTACAGAAAAATTACAAAGCAGCTTCCTGACAATCAGTGATGAACTGAAAAAAATACCGGGCGTAATAAACTGTGCCGGAGGATCGTATATTCCGCCGCTGGGGTATCAGCTGCCGATCAATCTGGCAGTGGCAGAGGGGCAAAAGGAGAGGTTCGATGGTTTGATCATGGGGGAAGGCATGGTGGAACTTCTGGGTGTTGAAGTTATTGAAGGTTCTTCATTTGGTCAATACAAACCTGGTCTCCCGGAGATTCTTATAAACGAAACAGCAGCAAAAAAGCATAAGGTAGAAGCCGGTGATAAGATCCTGGTATTCAGCGTGAGGGGCATAGTAAAAGATTTTGTTGCCCATTCAGCACACGAACCTGTCCAGCCGATGGTCATCCTTCAGCAAAATCCTGCTAAAATGGCGGTTATTGCTATAAAAACTGACGGGAAAAATGATGAGGCTGTAATAAACAGGATGAAGGAACTATACAGTCAGATATCTCCTGATGAGCTGTTTGAAATGGAATATCTCACCGACCAGTATGACTTATTTTATGCCCGGGAAAGAAATCAGCTTAGAATTATAGGGGTATTCTCACTTCTTGCAGCTATTCTGTCTGTAATGGGGTTGTTTGGCATCTCACTAATCAGCATCTCAAAAAGGAGAAAAGAAATAGGGATAAGGAAAGTCAATGGTGCATCAATCGCCGAGGTTTTATTTATGCTGAATACTGATTTTGTTAAATGGGTGCTGGTTTCTGTTATCATTTCTATCCCGGCTTCAGTCTGGCTTATTTCTCTCTGGCTCGACAGGTTTGCCTATAAGTCGGGGCTTAGCTGGTGGATATTTGCATCAGCAGCATTTTCTGCAGTGCTGATCGCTGTCCTTACAGTAAGCTGGCAGAGCTGGCGGGCAGCGACGAGGAATCCTGTCGAAGCACTCAGGTATGAATAAATACATTTTATCAATTAAACCTTTAAACCCTTGAACTTTTAAACTTTTAAACTTTTAAACCTTTAAACCTTTAGACTTTTATCCTTTATGCAATTTAACCAGATCTTCAGAAGCATTCTCAGGGACAGACTAAACACCCTGGTAATAATAATCAGCCTTGCAGTAGGCATTGCCTGTATCAGCCTTATCATTTTATTCATCAGCCGGGAAATGGGAACTGACGGCTTTCATAAAAATAAGGACCGGATATATGCATTGAAGTGCGATGATCCATGGACCCCCGGCAGGAAAATGTATCATTGCAAGTCAGGATCTGCCGAATACATGAAAGCCAATATTGCCCGGGTCGAAGATTTTTGCCGTTACAATAATTCAAATTCGCTGAAAATTGTGGTAAATAACGAAGAATACTTTGATCATCCTCAAATTATCGGAGCATCAGGAAATTTCTTCAGTTTCTTTTCCTATAAGTTATTGACCAATAATCCGGGAGCAGCGCTTGTAGCAGCAACTGACCTTGTCATTTCAGCTGATCTGGCTGAAAAATATTTTGGGAAAGATGAACCAGTTGGAAAGTTGATCACCCTGGTTAACCGGAATAAAACAGAACAGATGACGGTGACCGGGATTTTTGAAAAACCTGTTGATAATACACAAATAAACTTCGATATGGTGCGTTTGATCGGGGATATCGACAGCCGCTGTTATGTAAGACTTGCAGAAAACTCCGATCCGGAAGAGGTGGAAAAACTGTTTTCGGAGAATAAAGAGACTATCCCGGTCATAAATACCGGGACTACCGGTCCGACATATTACCTTGAACCTCTGCAGAAAGCATATTTTGATACACTGCGCGGGTTAACCGTTGATATCAGCCGAGACAAGAGAGATCTGTGGATCGCATTTATAATAGGACTGATGATAATCGGGATTGCCGTCTTCAACTATCTTGGGGTCCTCGCAAACAAGTTTCACGGGAAAGTCAAAGAGTACTATTTAAGGCGGATCAATGGCAGCACCATAAAGGATGTGATAGCCCGTTTTGTGCTTGAAAACTCAATCATTGTCGCGGTATCCTTTTTTATTGCTTTGTTCCTTATGCTCGATATGTTGCCGTTCTTCAACACCCTGACAGATAGTAGAATAAGCAGCACATTTATCCGGCAGCCCGGACAGATCGTAATCCTTACCGGTATATTTATTTTTATATTGATGATAACATTAATTTTTGGCTTTTATATGATCCGTTCCAACCTTGATTTAAACCTTTTAAAAACCGATCAGGATAAAATGGTAAGGAGCATCCAGATCCCTGTATTTAATATATTCCAGCTTGCAGGTTCGATAGTACTTATCATTTGTTCGCTGATAATTATCAGGCAGATTAACTACATTACCAACAAACCTATCGGACTGAATAAAGAAGTTATTGAAATTAAGATACCTCCGCAGTACAAGGAAAAAGCCCTGGTATTTAAAGATGAACTATTAAAAACCAGTGCAGTGAATAATGTTTCTGTGGTCGGTGCCTCTCCTGTTCTTGAGCACTTTATGGTATTACTGAAATATCAGCAGGATGGGGTGGAAAAAGAATACTCTCCGTCAGGTTTCAGTGGTGATCAAAACTATCTTGATGTACTTGGGATTAAACTTATTAAAGGTAACGATTTCTCCGAAACACTTTCTGCCAACACAAAAAAATGCCTCATTAACCAGTCATTTGCAAGGCTTTTCCCAAATCAGGATCTTATTGGAAAGGGAATCCCGGGGATGGAAGATATGATCGTGACAGGTATTGTTGAAGATTTTCACTATTCCGATTTAAAATCAGGAATTGAACCCGCATTCATTTCATTCGATGACAAAGGAGGGCACCTGCTGGTTAAATCTGCGGAGAATCTGACCCGGGAATCAAGGAGTTTTATTTCCGGTATCTGGTCAAAACTAATACCGGATTACCCATTGGATATAGAATCGGTCGGAGACCGTTTTGAATGGTTTCACAGAGGGAATACGAACTTTAAAAAGCTGATCGTGTCGTGTTCGCTGATTAGTCTTTTTCTTTCGATGATCGGACTCTTTGCTGTCTCATTTCAGAAAACCCGTTCAAGAATAAAAGAAATAGGTATCCGCAAAATCAACGGAGCAAGTATCATTGAAATATTGGCCTTGATAAACAAAGATTTTGTAAGATGGACCATAATCGCCTTTATCATAGCTGTTCCGGCTGCCGGGTATGCAATGTACAAATGGCTCGAAAGCTATGCATATAAGACGGATTTGAAATGGTGGATCTTTCTGCTTTCTGGAGTAATTGTCCTGGTAATTTCGCTGCTTACGGTAAGCTGGCAGAGCTGGAGGGCAGCGACCAGAAATCCGATCGAAGCATTGAGGTATGAATAACCCCCAACCCCCCAAAGGGGGCTAGCAATACGATACTAATAATGAGGAGAGATGAAACACTTTTTTAACATGATCACCCGGAACTTCACCCGAAATCCGGTAACCAATCTCATCAATCTGCTGGGATTGACAATAAGTCTTACTTTGGTGATTTTTTTATCAGCATATTCTTATAGCGAACTTACGACAGATAATTTTCACGAAAATGGAGATAATGTCTATCTGTATTTACCTTCAGAAGATCGCATCTATACACCTGGAGTACTCAAGGAGAATATCGACATGAAAGTTCCCGGTGTCGTTTCCTCTGTCAGGATTGCCGGCACATGGGAAGCTCCGGTATTTCAGGCTGAAAACAAAGAACCTGTCACAGCTGACCTGTTATTTGCTGACAAAGATTTCTTTAACCTTTTTACTTTTGATGTTGTCGAAGGTGACCCTGAAGCTGCAATGAAAGAGCCGATGACTGTTGTTCTTACGGAGACTCTGATGAAAAAGCTATTCGGCCCGGATAAAGCTGTTGGAAAAATTATAAAACTAAACAACAATCAGGAACTCACTGTAAGCGCAATAATAAAAGAACCTGTTGCCAATTCATGTCTTTCGTTCAGCGCAGTTACATCTATGATCACCCAAAAGATTGTCCAGGGCGAGGGCGGGGAGTTCACAGAATGGGGATGGTGTGATTTCCAGACTTTTCTCCTTTTAAATGAGAAAGCCGATCCTGTTGGAACTGAAAAGACTATTTTAAGCATTATCCCGTCAGACTTCCAGAAAGAGTATGAATCAGCAAAACTGGTTCCATTGAAAAAAGTATACTTTTCAAAGTTCATGCTTTATGGAAATGATTACCTGGTAAGCGGTGATAAGGGTAAAGTTATGATCCTTGTAATGGTAGCTATTCTTGTATTGATTATTGCCCTGGTCAATTTCATTAATATTTCCTCTTCTCAATGGCTGGAAAGAATTAAACCAACCGGCATAATGAAAGTTCTTGGTGCCAGGCGGTCAATTATCCTCTTTAATGTGCTTTCTGAATCGTTTGTTTTTTTCCTGGCCGCTCTCCTGATTGCATTTTATGTCGTAAATGCAATTAATCCATTTATCACCGAATATACAGGGATACTCTATAATCCAAAATTAACATATTCTCTCAACTTTATTCTTGCGGCACTGGCAGGCATCTTCATTATAAGTGTGATATTCAGTATAATTCCAGCCTGGAAAATCTCTTCGTCAAAAGCAATTGACAATTTGAAAAACACAATAAAGGCAGAAAAATCCAATTTCTCCTATCGTAGTATCCTTGTCATCTTCCAGTTTACCATAGCCATTGCACTGGTATCATTTACATTCCTGGTGCAAAAACAGATCAGGTTCGGGAGCACCAATCTGGGTCTGAAACAAGATAATATAATCGGTATAAAACTAACTCCTCAACTGAACGAGAAAAAAGACGTACTCAAAAAGCTGTTATTGGAAAAATCAGCTGTAAATGAAGTTTCCTTTACTCAGTATTATCCTGGTAAAGACATTTCGCAATGGACAGTTGGGATGGACCTGAACGGCGAAAAGAAACAATTGAATTTTGACACCTTCAGTGCTGATGCCGCATTTTTTGAAATTGCAGGTTTACATTTAGCTTCCGGTCGTTTTTATAATGACTCTCTTTCTACAGATAAGGAGAAAGTCCTGGTCAATGAAACCTTTCTCCATGATCATAATTTTACAAATCCTCTGGGGAAAAGTTTTAGTATGGGCAAACGTACTTTTGAGATTATCGGCGTGATAAAAGATTTTCATTTCCAGCCGGTTAACCAACAAATAGTCCCGCTTGTCATAAGAAATGAATCAAATGCATCACACTGTCTTGTAAGTCTGCATACAATCAATTTTAAATCGCTGAATAGCGTCGTCCTGGATATAAAAGCAGCTGCTTCTCAGCTTTCACCCTCTTTCCCGGTTGAAGTGACCTTTTTTGACCAGGCAATCGGGAATATGTATCAGTCGGAACTCCGTTTTCAACGAACCTTCTCACTGTTAGCCTTATGCGCTATTGTCATATGCTGCCTCGGAATTTTTACAATGTCACTTATTTCCTGCCAGAGACGTACAAAGGAAATTGGTATTCGTAAAATAAATGGGGCCCGATCGACAGAAGTGATGGCGCTGCTGAACAAAGATCTTATCAAACTGGTTGTAATTGCCTTCCTCATTGCTACTCCAGTTGCATGGTATTCAATGAATAAATGGCTTCAAAACTTTGCTTACAGGACTGAACTCAGCTGGTGGATATTTGCTATTTCAGATCTGATCGCCCTCGGAATAGCTTTGCTGGCTGTCAGCTGGCAGAGTTGGCGGGCAGCGACTAGAAATCCGGTTGAAGCTCTCCGATACGAATAGTGAAGATATATGAAACACATAAAACTATCATTCAGAAACATTCTGAAAAACAAGGGGATTA
>DAIUKI010000049.1:0-11661 GCA_036848255.1 Bacteroidales bacterium
TCAACCTGGCTCCTCCCTAAAATTGCCCACAGGGCAATTTCTTAACGGTCGGCCCTTTAACGGTCGGCCCCCAGGGAGGGGAGCCAGAGGAATGGCCAGGAGGGGATCCTGATGTTTTGTCTCCCGTCTTCTGTCTTCCAGCAAAATATTCCTTTTCTCAAAAAAAACCTTTAAGTTTACGAAAGATAATTCTTTATGAAAATCAAACTTAAATATCTGTTTCTGTTCCTGATCTTTAACAACCTGATGGCAGCATCCCAGGAAAATCCGGTGGCAGAGGTCTACCTGCTAACATGCGGCCCGGGAACGGAAACTTATTCGGTGTACGGGCACAGCGCCCTGAGGATAGTAATTCCCGGGAAAGAGAGCAATCTGGTTTACAACTGGGGGGTTTTCGACTTCAATACACCGAATTTTGCCTGGAAATTTGCAAAGGGCAGGCTCAGTTATTCGCTGGGAATAAGCACCTATGACAATTTTCTTCGTGATTATTACCTTGAAAAGAGGTGGGTGGTGGCCCAGAAATTCAATATGGAGGCCCATGAAATAGAAAAGCTGTTCCAACTTATCGCGGAGAATCTCAAACCTGAAAACATCACTTACCATTATGATTTCTTCTTTGATGACTGTTCGACAAGGATCCGTGATCTTATTGAAAAATCGATCGGTGAGAATCTGGTCTGGCCGCCTGAGGAAGAAAATAAAAATATGCTAACGTTCAGACAGCTTACCGGCAAATATGAAAAGGTATTCCCATGGACAGAGATGGGAATTGATCTGCTGATGGGGTCGCCAGGTGATAAAAAAGCTTCATTCAGGGAGAGGATGTTCCTTCCTGTTGAAATGAAAGACGGGTTGTCGGAACTCCAGATCAGGAGGCAGGGAAAAACAATCCCCCTTCTTACAAATCCGGAATTGGTTCTCGACTTTGACCAGCCGGTTTTAAAGAGTAATCTTTTCAAATCTCCTTTTATTGTTTTTTCTGTACTTCTTATCATAATGATTATTCTAACCGGTTTATTCCGGGAGAAAAAAGCCAGCAGGATCATTGACATTTTCGTTTTTTCAATATTCTCAATTCTGGCCCTTCTTATGATCTTTTTCAATTTCTTCACTGATCACCAGCAGATGAAGTGGAACCTGAATATCATCTGGCTCAATCCTTTTATAATAATATGCCTTATAAGCCTTATCTTCAAAAAAGACTGGGAGGTATGGTTCAGGATTGTGTTTTTCCTGGCTGCCGGATTTCTGGTTTCTCTTGTGATCCTTCCCCAGAGTATTAACAATGCCTTTTATCCTGTGATTGGCATATTGATCCTACGGAGTTCGGTAAGGGCGATTTTCTCCTGGAATCCTCTTACAATACCTTATTTAACACAACTTTAACACTTTTTAACTCCTTGTTATAATTCTTCCTTATTCTTTTGTGTCGGATTTCGCGGGCAGCTTTTCGGGGCTCGTTAACAATTCATTTTATTATCTTTGCGACTTAAATTTTTAGATATGGAGCAAACAGCAGATATCAGGATCCTAAATGAAAAAATTGAAAAAGAGAGCTCTTTTGTTGACATCATCAGGATGGAGATGAATAAGGTCATAATAGGCCAGAAGCATCTCACCGATTCACTTATGATAGGGCTTCTCGCCAACGGTCATATCCTACTGGAAGGTGTACCCGGACTTGCAAAAACACTTGCGATAAAATCGCTGGCATCAGTGATTGATGCTAAGTTCAGCAGGATCCAGTTCACCCCGGATCTTCTTCCGGCAGATCTTACAGGTACAATGATCTACAGTCAGAAGAAGGAGGAATTCCTTGTAAAGAAGGGACCTGTCTTCGCCAACTTCATCCTTGCCGATGAGATAAACAGGTCGCCGGCAAAAGTTCAAAGCGCACTTCTGGAAGCTATGCAGGAGAGGCAGGTAACAATCGGTGAATCGACCTATAAACTTGCGGAGCCTTTTCTGGTGCTTGCCACCCAGAACCCGATTGAGCAGGAAGGCACTTATCCTTTGCCAGAGGCCCAGGTCGACAGGTTCATGATGAAAGTCCTGATCGACTATCCCACAATGGAGGAGGAAAAGCTTATAATCCGGGAGAACCTGGCGAAAGATTTCCCCAAAGCCAACAGTGTCTTGAAGACAGACGACATTATGAGGGCAAGGAATGTGGTCAGGGAAGTCTACATGGATGAGAAGATCGAAAATTATATCCTGAACATTGTGTTTGCAAGTCGTAATACTGAAAAGTATGGTCTCCCGGAATTTAAAAATATGATTTCGTACGGCGCTTCACCACGTGCCTCGATATATCTTGCACTTGCATCAAAGGCTTATGCATTCATTAAAAGGAGAGGATATGTGATTCCTGAAGATGTGAGAACCATATGTGCCGATGTGATGAGGCACAGGATTGGACTCACATATGAAGCAGAAGCCGAGAATGTCAATCAGGATAAGATTATTGCCGAAATACTTAATGTAGTTGAGGTGCCTTGAAAAGTTGCTTGGTGCTGGGTACTGGTTGCTAGTTTAAAAACCAGGAACCAGGAACAAGTAACGAGGAACATGGAACCAGAAAAATGGAAGCAACAGAGTTATTAAAGAAGGTAAGGCGGATTGAGATCAAGACTCGTGGTCTTACCAGGCACATTTTCGCCGGTGAATACCACAGCGCTTTCAAGGGCCGCGGAATTTCCTTCAGCGAGGTAAGGGAATATCAGTATGGGGATGACATAAGAAACATTGACTGGAACGTAACGGCAAGGTTCAATCACCCATGGGTCAAGGTTTATGAAGAGGAAAGGGAGCTTACAGTAATGTTGCTTATTGATGTCAGCAACTCAGGTAATTTCGGCTCGGTTGTAAGCTTCAAGCGTGATATAATGACGGAAGTTTCAGCAGTACTTTCATTTTCGGCAATTTATAATAATGATAAAATAGGCGTTATCTTTTTTACCGATAAAGTTGAAAAGTTCATCCCGCCACAGAAAGGAAGGAAACATATCCTGAGAATAATCCGGGAGCTTCTCGATTTCAAGCCGGGGAGCAGCAGTACAAACCTGAGCGAGCCCCTCAGGTTCCTGACGAACGGAATTAAAAAAAGGTGCACTGCTTTCGTAATTTCCGATTTCATTGCCCCTGAATTTGAGGAAGCGATGAGGATAGCCTCCAGCAAACACGATATAGTTGCACTGAAGGTATCGGATCCACTGGAAAAGCTTCTTCCTGATGTCGGACTTATGAAAGTGATGGATGCAGAAACCGGATATGAAAAGTGGATCGATACTTCATCAAAACACGTAAGAAGAAGTTATTCTAAATGGTGGAGCGCCCATATGGAGAGGATAAGGAACACATTTAAAAAGTGCGGCGTGGATTTTACAGAACTCAGTACCAGCGAAGACTATGTAAGACCGCTGATAAAACTGTTTGAGAGCAGATGATCGTTTTGAAGAGAATAGGTTACCTGACAGGATTATTATTCCTTTTCTTTCAGCCGTTGCTGAAAGGCCAGGATGTTTCCGTTACGGCGGCCTTCGACACATCAAGGATACTTATAGGTGATCAGATCGGTTTTTCGATAATGATCGATCAGCCGGCCGGACTGAAGCTGACGCTTCCATATTTCAGGGATTCTCTCATTAAGAATATTGAAATATTGTCGGGTCCGTTGACCGACACCTCATCAATCAAAACTGGCAAGATCAGGATCACCGAAAAATATCTTGTAACATCATTCGATTCGGGACTTTACAGAGTAGAACCGGTATATGCCGAGATATCTGATGCCGGTGGCGTTAAGCGATTCTATTCCGATTATTCGGTCCTTGAAGTGGCTAGGGTTAAAATTGCTCCTCCCGACACAACATCGAAGATATTTGACATAGCAGCACCTTACCGCGCACCGCTGACACCTGGAGAGATCCTCCCGTGGCTTCTTCTCGGCTTGCTCGTTATTTTAATCATATGGTTGTTGATCAGGCTGATAAATAAGCTTAAAATTACAAAGACAGAAAAAATAGTTCCTGTCATTACTGAACCGGCCCATATTATAGCATTCCGCGACCTGGAGATACTTCAAAGCGAGAATTTATGGCAAAACGGGGAAACCAAGAAGTATTACATCCGACTGACAGAAATAATCAGACAGTATCTGGAAAACAGGTTCGGGGTCAACTCCCTCGAGTTGACAACATCAGAAACACTTGATGCAATAGTCAGAACAGGATTTAAAAAAGACGGTTCATATAATTTACTCAAATCGGTGCTGACAGGAGCCGACCTTGTTAAATTTGCCAAATATAAGCCTGAGCTTGAGGAGAATGATTCAGCATTCTCGAAATCCTGGGATTTCGTGGCAGCAACAAAGATGGAAGAAGTTGCCGGTGAGAAGGTCGTTGAAAAAGAAAACCAGGGAGGGAAAGATTTATGAATAATATAACTTTTTCTGATCCTGGTTACCTTTATCTGTTGCTTGTAATTCCTGCAATAATCACCTTTTATGTTCTGAAACAGCGTAATGCGTTTGCATCGCTCCGGATGCCGGCACTTGATCCGCTTGCAAAGGCAGGTACAACATTCAGGAATTATCTTCAGAATGTTCTGTTTGGGGCCAGAATGACAGCTGTTTTGCTTCTTATTTTAGTCCTGGCCCGCCCGCAGTCGACTGATAAATTTCAGGATGTTTCAACTGAGGGTATTGATATCATACTGGCCCTCGATATTTCAGGAAGCATGCTTGCACGCGACTTCAAACCCGACAGACTCGAAGCATCAAAGGATGTGGCCACTGAATTTATTTCCGGAAGACCCTATGACCGTATCGGTCTAGTTGTGTTCAGCGGTGAAAGCTTTACTCAATGTCCACTTACAACTGATCATGCGGTCCTTATTAACCTGCTGCGCGAAATACAAAGCGGAATGATAGAGGATGGAACAGCGATTGGAACGGGGCTGGCAAATGCTGTTAACAGGATAAAGGATTCGGAAACAAAAAGCAAAGTGATAATCCTGCTGACCGATGGAATAAACAACAGGGGAGAAGTCGCACCTGCAACAGCTGCCGGAATTGCAAAAACTTTCGGCGTAAGAGTTTATACTATAGGGGTGGGGACCATGGGAACGGCCCCCTATCCGGTGCAGACACCATACGGAACACAGTACCAGAACATGCCGGTCGAAATTGATGAAGCGATACTGAAGGAGATTGCCCTGACAACCCGAGGAAAATATTTCAGGGCCACCGATAACGACAAGCTTGTACAGGTTTACGGTGAGATAGACAAGCTTGAAAAATCAAAGATTGATGTAAGGCAATTTACAAGGAAAGAGGAGAAATACCTTATCCCTGCGATAATTGCCTTTTTCATTCTGGCGATCGAGATGCTCGTGAGATACACGTTTTTAAGGAAGCTGACTTAATTTAGTATAACCATGCAACTCTTCAGATTTGCAAATCCCGAATACCTTTACCTGATGCTACTGCTTCCGGTGATGATCCTTTTATTTATAATAAATCAGGTAAGAAGGAATAATTCTCTGAAGAAACTTGGTGAATCAGCCATGATAGGCAGGCTGATCCCCGAGATATCAAAAGCAAGGCCGGTTGTGAAGTTCATTTTCCTTCTGGTTAGTCTGTCAGCAGTAATCATACTTCTTGCCAGGCCCCAGTTCGGCTCCAGGCTTGAAGAGGTCAAAAAACAGGGGGTGGAAGTTATAATTGCACTCGATGTAAGCAATTCAATGCTCGCTGAAGATATCCAGCCCGACAGGCTGACCAGGGCAAAACAGGCTATCTCGAGACTTGTTGATAACCTCGAGAACGATAAAATCGGGCTCATTGTCTTTGCAGGTGATGCTTACACCCAGATTCCCATAACCACCGATTACATTTCGGCGAAAATGTTCCTGTCGACAATTAGTCCTGAAATGGTGCCAAAACAGGGAACCGCAATAGGAGCGGCAATCAGCCTTGCTGAAAAGTCGTTCAGCCCCGGAGAAGGGAAAAGCAAAGCTCTGATAATCATCACCGACGGAGAGAACCACGAGGACGATCCGGTTACGGGAGCGGAGGAAGCAGCCAAAGCCGGTATTATCATTCATACAATAGGAATAGGCTCCGCTGAAGGAGTCCCCGTACCTGTAACCATCGGTGGCAGGAGGGATTACCTTAAGGGTCCCGACGGGGCAACAGTCATAACCAGGCTGGACGAAGAGATACTCAAAAAGATAGCTGTAAGTGCAGGTGGCAACTATATAAGGGCCAGCAGTACAAGCATCGGACTTGATGAAATATTCAGTGATATCGGAAAGATGAAAACAGATGAACTTGAAAGCACAATGTACACTGAATACAATGATCAATTCCAGATTTTCGCAGTCATTGCTCTTTTCTTTCTGATCCTGGAGATCATAATAATGGAGAGGAAGAACAGGAAGCTTCAGGATGTTAAATTGTTCAAGTTTAAAATTTAACAATTAATTGATAATCTAATGCTTAACGAATATCATATAAAGTATTGCAAAACTCAGGGAGCGCTAATAATGTTTTTCATGATGTGGTTTACCGTATCACTGTCTGCTCAGGCCGACAGGAAATTCATCAGGCAGGGCAACAGGGAATATGAAAAGGAAAAGTATTCCGAATCTGAAATATCATACAGGAGGGCAATTGATAAAAACAAGGCATCGGCCGATGCTGTTTTCAATGCCGGTGATGCCCTCTACAGGCAGAAGAAGTATGAAGATGCCGGAAAACAGTTCATTGAAAGTCACACCATGAATGAGGAGAAGGATAAAAGATCGGCCAGTATGTACAATCTTGGAAATTCATTCCTCATGGCAGAAAAGCTGAAGGAAAGCATTGATGCTTACAAGAACTCCCTTAAGCTCAATCCCGGCAATATGGAAGCAAAGTATAACCTTGCATATGCCCAGGATATGCTGAGGAAACAGGAGGAACAGCAGCAACAGCAACAGCAGAATAAGGATAATCAGGATCAGAATAAGGATCAGGACAAAAAGGAAGACAAAAACAAGGATCAGCAACAGCAACAAAAGGATCAGCAAAACCAGGACGAGAACAAACAGCAGGATCAAAAGCAACAACAACAGGAGCAGGCTATGTCAAAGGAGGATGCAGAAAGACTGTTAAATGCTATTGCAAACGATGAAAAAAATGTACAGGAAAAGGTTAAACTTGCAAAAGCGGCAAAGGAAAGGGTTAAGACCCTTAAAAACTGGTAATTTAGCAGAATGAAAATCAAGTATTTAATACTGAATATGTTTACATTGCTCCTGTACCTCTCTGCAGAAGGACAGGAATTATCCGTTACACCAGATTATCCCGAAGTGGTGCAGGCAGGTGAGCAGTTTATGGTCTCGTGGACCATCAATTCAGGAGGAGGTAGTTTTTCAGAGCCTTCATTTACAGGATTTTACAAGCTGGTGGGTCCTCAGACTTCCTATAGTTCAAGCACACAGATCATAAATGGTAAAATTACAACAAAGACAACATATACCTATGTTTATTATCTCCAGGCATTGAAAGAAGGGAAATATGTAATCCCCCCGGCTGCTATTTCAATAAAAAACAAAACCTATCACTCCGATTCGTTGAGAATTGAGGTTATCGGAGCCAGCCCGACCCGCCAGGATGCAACTGCTCCGGGCCGTTCCGGGAATCAGGAACAGGTGGAGGAGACGGGCGATGACATATTCGTGAACCTTTCTCTTGATAAAAGAAATGTTTTTATCGGAGAACCCATTGGTGTAACTGTAAAGATCTACACACGCGTCGATATAACTGGCATAAATGAAATAAAATACCCCGGCTTTGAAGGATTTCTTAAAACGGACCTTGAGACACCTCCTCTGACATCCCTTCAGCGCGAGAATGTCAACGGAACCATCTATGGGACCGGTATTGTTCAGCAATTCCTTCTCTATCCCCAGTTCCCGGGAGAAGTAACCATTGATCCTGTGCAGATATCAGTACTGATTCGTCAGAAAACCGGACAGTCGGACCCGTTTTTCGGTGATTTCTTCTCAACATATACAACCATTCCTAAGGCCGTAATGAGCAAACCTGTAAAAATCAGAGTGAATCCCCTGCCGGGTATTAAACCTGATGATTTTTCGGGAATCGTGGGTAAAATAACCCTTAACTCATCGCTGAACAAGGATACCGTTAACATAAATGATGCGGTAAACCTGAAAATGGTTATCGCCGGGAGTGGCAATCTAAAGCTGGCAAATGCCCCGGTAATGAAATTGCCTGCCGATATTGAGGTATATGATCCCAGGATCACCGATAATCTCAGGAACGGTATCGCCGGGACCACGGGGCAGAAAACATTTGAATATCTTCTTATCCCGCGTCATTATGGCGACTTTACAATTCCGCCTGTCACTTATTCTTTTTTCAATTCAGCGTCAAGGCAGTACGAAAGGATAACCACACCGGAAATGCGTTTCCATGCACGCAAGGGAACCGATCAAAATACGGGGATAACCGTCTATGGCGGTGTTGCAAAAGAGGATGTCCGATATCTCGGGAAAGACATCAGGTTCATAAGCACGAAACCTGGGGTATTGAAAAAGAGAGGCAACCTGCTCTCTTCCAAAAGATCGTTTTACAGCTACTACGCTCTCGCAATGATTTTGTTCCTTGTGATACTTTTTATAAGAAGGGAACATATCCGCCGGAATTCCGATCTTTCAGCGGTGAGAAACAGGAAGGCAGGAAAAGTAGCAGGAATGAGGCTGAAGGAAGCAGAAAAATGCATTAAGGAGAACATGCCTGATAAATTCTATGAAGAAATACTTAAGGCGCTATGGGGTTACCTTAGCGACAAGCTTAATATTCCGGTTTCGGGGCTTAACAGGATTAGCGCTGTTGAAGCATTGAAGCAGAAAGGAATAGATGAGACAGATATAAATAACCTTGCCTCAGTAATTGACAAATGCGAATTTGCAAGGTTCTCACCCTCATCATCGGCTGAAGAGGCTGAAAAAATTTACGATGAAGCTGCACGTTTCATTCGACTATTTGAAAATTCATTAGGCTGACATGAGATCCCGGAGAATATATATCCTTATTTCGCTTGTGCTGGTTTTTACTGCCAGCCTGGTTTTTGCACAGGAGGAACGTTCAGTAAAATTCAATAAGGGAGTTGAGTATTATACTGCATCAAATTACCAGGAGGCGCTCGATGAATGGCTTGATATCTATAATACGGGCTACCGGTCAGCGGAGCTCTATTATAATATTGGCAATGCCTATTTCAAGCTCAACAATGTTCCGGGTGCCATACTCTTTTTCGAACGTGCCCGTCTGTTAAAACCAGGTGACAGTAATATCAATTATAACCTCCAGATCGCGAGGACTCTGGTTGTTGATAAATTCGAGGAGATACCAGAACTCTTCTTTGTAAAATGGTTTGATTTTCTTGCGCTGATGCTCGAGACAAACACATGGGCCATAATAAGTATCGTAACATTTATACTTTTCCTGATCCTGTTGTCGGTTTACATCTATTCCCAGGGATACAGGACCAAGGTACTTGGATTCTGGACAGCGATGCTGTTTCTTTTGATATCAGTTTCATCGCTTGCATTCACCGTGCGCAACAGGAACCTGGTTTATAACAGCAGTGAAGCGGTTATATTTTCTCCCTCCGTAAACGGTAAAAGTTCGCCTGACAACAGCGGAACCGACCTGTTTGTTCTTCATGAAGGCTCAAAGGTAACAATTGAGGATAATGTAGGGGATTGGTACGAGATTATACTTTCAGATGGCAATAAGGGCTGGGTGCCTTCAAACAGCCTCACAATAATTTAATTAAAGCGCACTATTTTTTTGATTTTCCGGTTATATTGTTAAAGGAATAACAATATTCGGAGTATGAAAAAAATAAGTGTAATTACATTGTTATTACTTGCAATTTGCTGCGTTTCGTGCAAGAAAACACCCTTTTCCCCGGAGGGTCCGACTGACGTACGGATCAGGAATGTGACCGGGTCCACCCTTACTGAAGTTGTTGTGAGAATTGAAGAAGAAGAAATTGCATTCGGGACAATTGAAATAAATAATACATCTGAATATCATAGGTTTAAGACCGCCTTTCCAAAAGCTTACATATTTGCCAGGATTAACCGGGATACAATTTCCACCGGTCCGGTTGACTTTACTTACATGAATTTTTTCGGACAGGTTAAAATGACTTACGACGTAACTGTCGAAAACAGCATGCTGAAGATAAAGAATGTCACTATGGAATCACCTCTTTAATCTAAAATAACTATTTTGGTACCTCTCTTTTAATCTGGTACCAAAATGAAAAGAAAACCGGTCAACAGTTCACGCATGCCAATTTACAGGGATGCAGGATTTGAACTTTTCGATGCTGAAACAACCAAAAATGCATTTTCGAAGGAAACGGAAAATGAGCGGATCCCCGACCTCTATATTTATTCCCGATACAGAAATCCCACTGTTATTGCTGCGGAGGAAGAGATAATGAAGCTCGAGGGGAGCAGATGGGCTCTCCTCACTCAATCTGGCATGTCGGCAATTGATACTGCAGTATCGGTTTTCCAGAAAGCAGAATCAACGAGACCCTGGCTGTTTTTCAGCGAAATATACGGTGGGACGATCTCATTTACCGATTCGGTGCTGAGAAAAAGAAGAGGACTCACAATTCACAACTTTCATCCTGCCGATGAAAAATACGACCTTGCTGAGCTTGAGCTTGTTATGAGGGATGTTAAACCTGAGCTTATTTATATCGAGGCAATTTCCAATCCAATGCTCATTGTCACTGATATTAAGAATGTCATTGCGCTGGCTCACAAATCAGGATCAAGGGTAATTGTAGATAACACTTTTGCCACACCTGCACTCTGCAGGCCCCTTGAATCGGGAGCTGATATAGTCATTCACAGCGCCACAAAATACTTTTCAGGGCATGGTAACATAACTGCCGGCGTTCTGTGCGGGAATGACACTGCCCTTATGAAAGATTCAATAGAGTACAGAAAATTTGTCGGTCATATGATCTCACCCGATGACGCTTACAGGCTGAATACTCAGATCCAGACATTCGAACTGAGATACAGGGAGCAATGCATGAATGCGGTAATGGTTACAGAAGTACTGGAAAACCATCCTTCAGTCAGAAAGGTCTGGTATCCCGGACTGACTGAGCATCCAACACATAAGGAAGCCCTTAAGTTATTTGGCGGCAAGGGCTTCGGAGCAATGGTTACATTTGATTTCAGCGGCATTTCGGATCAGGAGAAAAAACAGAAACGTGATGTTTTCGTCAGGGCTGTTTCCGAGACTATTAAGATCATTCCGTCGCTTGGCGATCCGAGAACAATTATGATGCCTGTAGAATCAGTATGGGGAGCCAAATTTCCCGAACCAGGTATAATCAGATTATCTGTAGGTTTTGAGAGTCCCCTGAAGCTGAAAAAAATCATCACCGAAGCCCTCGATAAAACTGTTTGAGAATTTCTGGCCGTTATCTCCAGTCAACAGGTTCGATTCCGTTGCTGATAAGATAATCGTTGCATCTGCTGAAGTGCCTGTTTCCAAAGAATCCCTTTGATGCTGAAAGGGGAGAGGGGTGAACAGATTCAAGAACAAGATGC
>DAIUKI010000050.1:0-11638 GCA_036848255.1 Bacteroidales bacterium
CCTGCAATTGCCCGGAATAACGACTCACGACTCACGACACACGACACACGACTCACGGCACACAACGCCCGGCAGTTTTCCATGAGTCGTGTGTCGTTTTCATCCATTGAATGAATCCAGCGCCTTTTTAACCGAGCCATGGAGCAGAAGGAGTTTCTTTGATGTTTCGGGGTCGAGTCCTGTTTCATCTGATATCATTTTTGTTCCCCTCCGGATGAGCTTCTGATTTGTAAGCTGCATGTTAACCATTTTGTTCCCTTTTACCCTGCCCAGGCTGATCATCGCCGATGTGGTGATCATATTCAGAACAAGCTTTTGGGCTGTTCCGGCCTTCATCCGGGTACTGCCGGTAACAAACTCGGAACCCGTTATAACTTCAATAGCCACGTCAGCCTGTTCTGCAAGCGGAGTACCTGAATTACAGGTTATTGCACCTGTAAATATCCCGTTCTGCCTAGCTCTTTTCAATGCACCGACAACATATGGGGTCGTTCCTGATGCAGCAATTCCTATGATTACATCCCTGGTGGTTGGATTGAAAGACTGGAGGTCGGACCATCCCAGTTCCTCGTTATCTTCGGCCATTTCAACAGCCTTCCTGATGGCCCTGTCGCCCCCTGCAATAAGTCCGATTACATATCCGTGGTCGAGTCCGAAGGTGGGAGGGATCTCCGATGCATCAACAATTCCAAGCCTCCCGCTGGTTCCTGCGCCTAAATAGAATAACCTTCCGCCTTTCTTCATTCTTGAAACAATCGCTTCAACAAGCTTTTCTATATCCGGTATCGACTTTTTAACGATAAGGGGAACCTTTTGATCTTCAGTGTTTATTGATTCAAGAAGCTCCCTGACTGACATCATCTCAAGGTTGTTATACAGGGATTCAGATTCTGTAATGCTGATCATTTTTTAATTATGAAAAATTTATTACATCAATTTCTATCGAATTACTCACTTTTTCCCCCGGCGCAAAAGTTCATACTTCTTCAAAGGTCTTCACGAAGGATTTCCGGGCTTTTTTGGATAATTGGCTACGGGATTTAGACACTAAATTTAAATATAATTAAACTATGTAACATGTTTATGATACCGTATAATCCCCTCAATCGGACCCTGTCTTATAATAGTAATAACAAAGTCATTTTCGAGGAATACCTCTTCAAGAATATCTCTGAAATGCCAGGCTACAGAGCCTGTAACAGCTATTTCGGTTTTACCTGTTGTTTTATAAAGTTTTAGATTTCTTTCAACAAATTCCCCGAAAGCTATTTTAACAAAGTCCCGGCAGTAGGGATCTGAAATATGGTTCTTAAGGAACTGAACGAATCCGCCGATATAGCGGCTCGGAAAGACACCCCTGTACACATTACTGACTATCTGATCCTTTTCTGCACCATAAATGATCCTGAATTCATCTGCAAGGTTCCGGGGCATAATACCCCTGAGGAAATCCGCAAGGAGCCTTTTACCCATTGCAGCGCCGCTTCCCTCATCGCCAAGTATAAAACCCAGAGGTGGAACATTGGCTGTAATGTTTTTGCCGTCATAATATCCTGAGTTTGAGCCGGTGCCGATCATACAGATGAATCCATTCCTGGTTCCGAGCAATCCCCGCGCAGCTCCGGCCAGGTCAGAAAATACGTGAATTTCAGCTGAAGGAAGTACTGATCCTATGGCAAACATAATCTTTTTTTCCATGGCCTTCCCGGCACATCCTGCCCCGTAAAACCAGACCTCATCAACAGGAGGATTACCAATGGCCGGAAGTACTTCTGAAGAAAGCACTTCCCTGATTGTTTCCTCCGTAACAAAATTCGGATTTAACCCTATTGTCGATACAATTTCAGTTTCATTTGACTGGGACACCGCACACCATTGGGTTTTAGTGCCTCCGCTTTCAGCAATAAGTTTCATAATTCAAAAATACAAAAATTTTTAACCCACCCCCAACCCGTCCACCACTAACCTCCCCTGCAGTCTGGCTCCTTCGCTAAATTGCCCACCGGGCAATTTTTAAAGCTCGGCCCCCAGGGAGGGGAGCTGTGAGGACGCCCCCCGCCCTTATGGGTATATATACTAACATAAAATAGGCTTTAACCCTCTTATTTGCCTGAATCGAAAAGAATACTTTTGATGTTAATATATTAACAGAACCGGTTTTTCCTTAAATAGATAACTGATGGAGAATTATCACGATTTGCTGATGCAGGATGTCAGGTTCGAAGAGGGGCTTAATGCCTGCATGAACTGCGGTGTCTGTACAGCAATCTGTCCTGCTGCCGAATTCTATGATTATGACCCCAGAAAAATTGTTGACCTTGTCCAGGGGGGTGATAATGAGGAGATAGAAAAACTTCTCAAATCTGAAACAATTTGGTATTGCGGGGAGTGCATGTCGTGCAAAACAAGATGTCCCAGGGGAAATACACCTGCCCTTGTTGTTATGGCACTCAGAACACTTTCTCAACAGCTTGGATTCTTTACGGAGTCGGAAAAGGGAAGGCAGCAGTTTGCTATAAAAAGAACTGTGGGAGAAAATATTTTCAAATACGGATACTGTGTTGCAACATACGCAGTCAGGCCGGAAATGCATCTTGAACAGGGGCCGATATGGGAATATATTCTCAATAATACACACGATGTTTATGAGCGGCTTGGAGGTCAGATAAATGAACTTGGAGCCGGACCGTTGAGAAAGATACCGGAGGATGCCAGGCAAGAGCTTAAAAAGATATTTGAGGTCACCGGAGGTACTGAGTTCTTTAATACAATTGAAGAGCATTCAAGGAAGAAGGCAGCAGAAATGGGACTCCAGTTTAGTAATGAAGGTATTGATAATGAGTATTTTATTGAGGTTTATACTGCAAACAACGGAACACACACAACCTGATATACCATAATATGGAAAACGAAGGGAAAAAAAGGATCTGGTCCGATTACCAGAAAGAGATCGCTGATGACCACTTTTTCTATGTCAGGTCCTGCATCCGGCAAAGTTTCTATCCGGGATCGGAACAGTTTTTCCTGGACTTCATGAGAAATGTCCTAGGAAAGGATGTTTTTGAGAATCCGTCTCACACCACCTGTACGGGTATTGGTTATCATGGGGATATTGTACCGCTACAGACTATCATGACCGTTGTTGCCCGTCATTTTGCACTTATGAAGGAATCGGGATACAGGAATATTGCAATTTCATGCGTTACTTCTTTCGGCATTTATACTGAGATCCTCGAGACATGGAAACACTTCCCTGAAGAGCTCGAGAAAACCAGGGAATATCTTTTTAAAGCTACCGGCAGGGAATTCGATATCCCTGAAAATATGGCTCATACAAGTGATATAATCTATAAGTTCAGGAATGAAATAGCGGATAAGGCAAAGCATCTTCTTATAAACAAAAAGACCGGAGAACCTCTTAAGGTTGTTGAGCATATCGGGTGCCATTATGCCAAGATGTTTCCGAAATTTGGTGTTGGAGGGGCTGAATTTCCCCGGGTTCTGAGCGGAATGGCTGAAGCATGGGGAGGAGAGGTGGTTGATTATCCCGAAAGAAGGCATTGCTGCGGTTTCGGATTCAGGCAATATCTCGTGCAGGCGAACCGTGGATATTCACTTTCAAATACAGCCAAGAAATTTTCATCGATGCAACCATTCAAACCTGATCTTGTCCTTACCAACTGTCCGGGATGCAATATGTTTATGGATAAATGGCAGTATACTATAAAGGAGATGGAGGGCACTACTTACGGGGCTGAAGGTGAATCAATTCCGATTCTCACGTACGAGGAGCTGGCAGGTTTGGTAATGGGCTATAATCCATGGGATCTTGGCCTGCAGTATCATATGGTTCAGTCGGAACCCCTGCTTGAAAAAATGGGAATTGAGACAGATAAGAATGACAAATTCAAGACCAAGGACGGCAGGCAGATGCCAATCCCCGGGAACCTGATAAATGCCTGATATGACAGGAAGCATTGTTGTGATAGGTGGTGGAACGGCCGGAATGGAGGCAGCAGGTCAGCTCGCAAAAGCCGGTCTGTCGGTGACTCTTATTGAAAAGGAAAAGGAGATGGGCGGACACCTGAAGGATTGGTATCATCTTTTCCCTGACCGCCGGAGCAGTGATGAGGTCCTTGTATACCTGAACGATCAGGTTGCTAACGAGAATATTAAACTTCTGGCAGGCGAAACTGTTAGCGGATTTCACAAAAAAGGACACGGATTCATTGTGAACACCGGCACCGGTGAAGCGTTAAATGCCGATGCTATACTCATGGCAACCGGATTTGACCTGTTCAGGAGCGAAAGAAAAGAGGAGTATGGTTACGGAATATATGACAACGTAATTACATCAACCGACCTTGAAAAAATGTTCCGGAACAGGGAGCTGAAACTAAAAGACGGCGGAAAACCTGAAAGAATCGGAATTGTGCATTGTGTAGGATCGAGGGACGAAAAGGTCGGAAACCTTTATTGCTCGAAGCTGTGCTGCGTAACAGCGGTAAAACAGGCCATTGAGCTTAAAAAGAATCTCAGCAATTGCAGGGTTTTCTGTTTTTACATGGATATGAGGATGGGCGGGGCATTATATGAAGAACTTTACAGGGAAGCTCAGGAGAAGTATGGAATTGGCTTCATTAGGGGAAAAGTATCAGAAGTTGGTGTTACTATAGATAATAAGCTGGTTGTAAAGGTTGAAGACACCCTTGTTGGCCGTCCACTCAAGATGGAACTCGATATGCTGGTCCTGATGGCCGGCATGGAAATGTCGGAAGAAGGTATTAAGCTGGCGGATGCAGCTAAACTGAACAGAGGTGAAAACAGGTTTTTTGCACCCGCCGATCACCATTTCGGAAGCAATAAAAGCAATGTAAAAGGGATATTTTATGCGGGCACCTGTACTGCACCCATGAATATTACCGAAACCATATCTCATGCACGTGGTGCGGTTACCGATATCATTAACTACTTAAGATCCATAAAAAAATAACATGGAGAAGTTTGGATTTGCTCTTTCAAAGGCACGTGTTATCGATTATGATGCGAACGATCGCGCCATTGCCGATTATATTCTTGAAAGGGAACCAAGCTTCGGGGTTTGCATCGAGTGCGGTGGCTGTTCTGCAACATGCACAACAGGGAATTTTACAGGATTTAGCCTCAGGGAGATTCATATACTGCTAAAACGCGGCGAGAATGAGCAGGTCAGAAAAAAAATAAAGAAATGCATGCTTTGCGGCAAATGCTCACTTGTCTGCCCCAGGGGTGTAAATACCCGGAATGTAGTTTTCCTTGCAAGACAGGCTTTCCAAAAGGAGGATGATTATGCAGTTTGATCCGTTTGTAATACCGTTCAACCTTGGACTTTACTTCATACTTTTTTATGCAGTAGCAAGGAGTATAATATGGTTCAGGGAACTTTCGCGGCCCGACAAGCTACGGCTTCAAAGAGGCTTTTTCGGAAAGGCATTTGGACAGAGCCTGAAAGAGATCTTTCTCGAAAGCCTTATTCACAGGAAGATACTTAAAACAAATCCCCGCCTGGGATATATGCATATGAGCCTTGCTTTCGGATGGTTCCTTCTGATATTATTCGGAACCATCGAAGCTGATGTGTTCGGTGAAAAACACCTTAATCCGCCCTATAAGGCAATTTTCTTTAAATTCTTCAATCCCGATCACGGCAAGACACTATTTGAGACAGGTTATTCATTCCTTATGGACCTTATTTTGGCATTTGTCCTTTCCGGGCTCATCCTGGCTGTAATAAAAAGATTCTCTTCAAAAGCGGTTGGAATGAAAAAGGCAACCAGGCTCAGGACCCTCGATAAGGTTGCCCTGACATCCCTATGGCTGATATTCCCCAGCCGCCTTATAGCCGAAAGCCTTACAAGCGGAGCATACGGTACGGGAAGTTTTCTTACAGGAACGCTGGGATCATGGCTTGCATCATTCCTGCCCGCACGTGAAGCGGCATATCCGTTCTGGTGGCTCTATTCACTTTCGCTTGGAACTTTTTTCCTCCTTCTGCCTCTGACAAGATACATGCATATCCCCACTGAACTGTTCCTGATCTTCATGCGTAATTCCGGCATCAGGACCGGAGATAAGGCAGGCACTTTCTCTGAGGTGGAGGTTCATTCGTGCTCATCATGCGGAATATGTATTGACACATGCCAGCTTAACTTTTCAGCCGGTATCAACACGATCCAGTCGGCCTATCTGATGAAGTCAATCAGGAATAATGGCGAAACATTTGAAATTGCTCATAACTGCCTCCTGTGCGGGAGGTGCGACCAGGTATGCCCGGTCGGGATTGAACTGTCACCGATCAGGATGATCCAGAGAAGGGCAATGGATTCGGAGATTAAATATATAAATTCATGGAAGGGGTACTTCCGGCATAAACAGAGCCTTCCCGCTGCAAAACCGAATATCAGAGGTTCCTATGACTTTCTTCCCGAAACCAATCCTTCAAAGGCAGATGTGCTTTATTTTGCCGGATGCATGACTCATCTGACACCTTCAATCAAGAATGCAATGACGAGGATTTTGAATGCATCAGGACTAAACTGGTCATTTATCGATGAAACGGGCGGAGCCTGCTGCGGAAGGCCGTTGATGCTGGCCGGACAGGATAAGGAAGCAAGGGAGCTTATAAACTTTAATTCACAGATAATCTGGAAATCAGGCGCCCATACTCTGGTAACATCGTGCCCTATATGTTATAAGGTGTTTAAGGAGAGCTATTATCTTGATGTTGAAGTTCTTCATCATTCCCAGTTTATAAAAAACATTATTGACGATGGGTCACTGAAGCTGAATTTCCTCCATAAGAGGGTAACTTATCATAATCCCTGCGAACTGGGAAGAGGTTCAGGAGTGTATAATGAGCCAAAAGAAGTACTGCGGCATGTTTCAAATCTTGAGAACACAGGCTTTGAAAATGAGAATTCGTTGTGCTGCGGGGGAAGCCTTGGCAATATTATGCTGAGTCAGGAAAACAAGCGAAAAATAGCCACTAATGCTGCCTCTGAGCTGACAAAGGAAAATCCGGATTATCTTGTCACTTCGTGTCCGCTTTGCAAAAAAACGCTGGCCCCTGCAACAAAATCAAAGGTGGCCGATATTTCAGAAATAGTGGCTGAAGCTATTGCATCTCCTCCCACTGTAAAAAAAAATTCAGTCCGGTATAAAAAGAATGTGAGAGAGTCTGCAGGGATAGCCTAGGAGGATAATGTGGATTCATTTGGTTGAAATTGTTAATAACTTATACCCGGGTTAATGCAGGTTTGGTATTTTTTTTGTTTTTTCGCACTCTTAAAATATACTGAAATTGATTTTTAAACGTTATCAAAAAGTTGTTAGTCATAAAAGCATAAAT
Organism: Bacteroidales bacterium; assembly: GCA_036848255.1. Taxonomy (GTDB): domain Bacteria; phylum Bacteroidota; class Bacteroidia; order Bacteroidales; family VadinHA17; genus LD21. The sequence goes on from DAIUKI010000050.1 coordinate 7,388, forward strand.
ATATGAAGGGAAAAATCTTTACTCTAGTAAGTCTTGTATTGCTATTGGTCTGGTCGTGCGGAAAGAAATCCGATTCCCGTAATGTATCAGAAAATGCCATTTTACAGGACTCAGATGGAACTTTTGCACTTAACATGGCAGATGCTGCCTGTTACAGCGATGATTTCAATCCTGCAAGCAATACTGCCGAATGGAACGTTGTGGTTTTAAAACCAGGTACCTATAAGGTCTGGCTTTCAAGCGCAACAAAGGATACAACTAACCTCAGCTATATTAATTCTGTCAAGATAAGCCTTCTTGACAAACTGATTGAGGTGGATCCGGAAATTGACAGGGTAGTGCTGAACTCCAATGATGTAGCGTATCCGTATTTCAGGGCAGATTCCTATGCCGGTTCCTTTTACTTTTCAGAGCCGGGGGAATATAGTATTCAGGTAATAAGTGAAAAGGTGCTGTCAAAGGAAGCCAGGAACAACAGTTCATCGGGCCCTGACGACACCAAACTGATGTCTGTGATACTTACTCCATTGACCCGCTGACTTTTACCTCGATCCATTGCCTAGCATTTACAAAGGCTTTGATCCAGGGAGTCACTTCATCATTCCGTTTATCAGAAGGATAATATCCGCATTGCCAGGGGAAGAATGATCTCTCAAGATGTGGCATCATAACCAGATGTCTGCCATCGTCCGAACATAACCCTGCCACATTATAATCGGAACCGTTTGGATTTGCGGGATATGAGCTTTTGCTGTACCTGAGAACAATATTGTATTTTTCTTCAGGATATTCCAGGTTGAACCTTCCCTCACCGTGAGCAACCCATATTCCAAGTTCCATTCCCGCCATGTTTTCGAGCATAACCGAATCGTTAACGGGAATTTTAACTCCAATAAATCCTGATTCAAATTTCCTTGAATTGTTACGCAGGAGTTTTACTTTCTTTCTGTGACGGGGATAGATCAGATCGAGTTCCGCCATAAGCTGGCATCCATTACAGACTCCAAGCGATAGAGTATCAGGGCGTGCATAGAAATTTTCGAGCGAATTCCTTGCTTTTTCGTTGTATTTGAATGCTCCTGCCCATCCTTTTGCTGACCCAAGTACATCAGAGTTTGAGAATCCGCCAACAAATACGATCATATTAAGATCTTCAAGGTTTTCCCTTCCGCTTATCAGATCGGTCATGTGAACGTCCTTAACGTCGAATCCGGCAAGCCAAAGCGCATATGCCATCTCCCTGTCGCCGTTAACCCCTTTCTCCCTTATTATGGCTGCCTTTGTGCCCCATTTTTTCCTTCTGTCAGGAGAAATCCCAATTGATTTGAATGTACCCTGGAAATTTCCGGTGTCGATTTTCAGAGCGTGATGCTTATAGTTCTGATACCGTTCCCTTGCAAGATCATTTCCGGTTTGCCGCCGGTCGAGGATAAAGGATGTATGGAACCATAAATCCCTCAGACGGTCAATATCAAAATTGAAGCTATCGTTATTGGAGGTGACCTTTATTGTCCTTTCCATTATCGGATGTCCTATCGAGTAGTACGATATTCCGTGTTCAAGAAGGATCTCTGCTATCTCATTTACATCCCTGACCTGTATTATTATTCCCGGATTCTGGCTCAGCAGAATCTTTACAGTATCTTTTTCATTAAGCGCCGAAAGGTTGACAGCAGCACCGCCGTCAGGATTTGAAAAGCACATCTCGAGAAGCGTTGTGATCATCCCGCCGGCTGATATGTCATGTCCTGACAATATTCTTTCCTTTTCTATCAGATCCTGAACAGTATTGAACACTTCTGCAAAATAGGAGGGATCAATCACTGTCGGCACTTCATCCCCAAGTTTATTTAGGATTTGGGAAAAGCTGCTTCCTCCCGTTTTAAAATTGTCACGGCTCAGGTCGATATACAAAAGGCTCGTATATGGATCATTTACCATTACAGGCTCCACAATCTTCCTGATATTGCTTATCTCTCCCGCGGCTGAAACAATTACGGTTCCGGGTGAGATAACTACCTGATCCCCGTATTTCTGAGTCATCGACAGACTGTCCTTGCCTGTAGGTATATTTATTCCGAGGTCAATGGCAAACCTGCTTGCAGCCTCCACTGCGGAATAGAGTCTGGCATCCTCTCCGGGATTCTTGCATGGCCACATCCAATTGGCAGAAAGCGAAACGCTTTTCAGTCTTTCCGACAGGGGAGCCCAGATGATATTTGTAAGCGCTTCGGCGATTGATAGCACCGATCCTGCTGATGGATCTATTAGTCCCGCTGCCGGAGCATGTCCGATAGAGGTAGCCATACCTGATTTTCCCCTGTAATCAAGAGTGATGGCTCCCAGATTGTTCAATGGCAGCTGAAGCGGTCCGGCACACTGCTGTTTTGCCAGACGGCCGGTGACGGACCTGTCAACCTTGTTCGTCAGCCAGTCCTTGCATGCTACCTCCTCCAGCTGAAGGACCTTCTCGACATATTCCTGGATCTTTTCCGCACTGTATTCGGTTTTGCTGTATATTATTGCCGGCGAATTGTCGGTCATAACTGTCCTGGGAGGATTACCGAAAAGTGATTCCAATTTAAGGTCGATAGGCTTTTCCCCGGTTATACTGTTCTCAAATATAAACTGGTGATCACCTGTTATTTCTCCGATTACATAAATGGGAGCTCTTTCCCTTCCGGCAATCGCTATCAGCGAATCGATATCTTTGGATTTCATTACAAGTCCCATACGTTCCTGCGATTCGTTGCCGATTAGCTCTTTTGCCGACAGTGTCGGATCACCTACAGGCAGTTTACTGATGTCTATAGTTCCGCCTGTGGCTTCCACAAGCTCGGAGAGGCAGTTAAGGTGTCCGCCGGCTCCATGATCGTGTATTGAAACCACGGGATTGACAGCCGATTCGGTCAATGCCCTTATTGCATTATAGACCCTTTTCTGCATTTCGGGATTTGCCCTCTGGACCGCATTGAGTTCGATGGAACTGTCATACTTCCCGGTATCGACCGACGAAACTGCGCCTCCGCCCATTCCGATCCTGTAATTGTCGCCGCCGAGAAGAACAATAAGATCTCCTTTTTCAGGGATATCCTTTTCGCTGTCACTCTTCTTGCCGGTACCGATGCCTCCGGCAAGCATGATCACTTTGTCGTAGGCCAATTTTCTAAAGTTTTCAAAATGCTCGAAGGTAAAAACGGACCCACAGATTAGCGGTTGTCCGAATTTATTGCCGAAATCGCTTGCCCCGTTCGATGCCTTAATGAGGATATCTGCCGGTGTACGGTAAAGCCAGGGTCTCTCTTCAGTAGTTTTTTCCCATGATCTGGCCCCGTTGGTCCTTGGGTAGGAGGTCATATAGACGGCGGTTCCTGCAATGGGTAAAGCTCCTTTTCCCCCGGCGATCCGGTCTCTTATTTCACCCCCTGTGCCTGTGGCTGCACCATTGAAAGGTTCAACTGTCGTCGGAAAATTATGAGTCTCTGCTTTGATCGAAAGTACAGATTCAAGCTCCTTTACTGCAAAATAATCGGGCTTATCCTGGGAAACCGGTGCAAACTGTTCGATAACGGGTCCCTGCAGAAAAGCGCAATTATCCTTATAGGCTGAAACAACTCTGTTGCGGTTAAAGTGAGTAGTATTCTTTATAAGCTGGAACAGTGTGGAATCCTTTTCTACGCCATCGATAATAAATATCCCGTTGAAGATCTTGTGACGGCAATGCTCCGAATTTACCTGTGAAAACCCAAAAACCTCGCTATCGGTAAGTGGCCGGTTTATTGAGACCGAAAGATCCACGAGATATTTTATTTCATCGTCATTCAGTGCAAGACCCTCATTGTCATTGTACTGTCTGATGTCGTTTATGAAAACTATTTTATCAGGTACCCTGTCAATTGTGAATATCTTCTGATCAGGATCATCGTATATCGCTTGCAGCATCGGGTCATAATCAGGAGTTGGTGATTTCGCCGGAAAAAACTCCTCAATTCTTGTGATTCCGCTGATGCCCATATTCTGGGTGATCTCAACGGCATTTGTGCTCCATGGGGTTATCATCTCCTTTCTCGGACCGGTAAATTTACCTTCGATCCTTTTTTTATGAACTAAAGAAGCCTCACCAAAGAGCCAGATAAGTTTTACAATATCATTTTTCAACAACTCAGAGATCGTTCCGACGGCAATTATATTTCCGGATCTGCATTCAAAAAATAGGATCATTTTTTACTTTAACAATATGATTAATAATAT
>DAIUKI010000051.1:0-11408 GCA_036848255.1 Bacteroidales bacterium
ATATTTGCAGACTTTGTTAAACAATAATTTTTAATCAGAAACATGTATTGGACACTTGAATTAGCATCCAAGCTTGAAGATGCTCCTTGGCCTGCAACTAAAGATGAGCTGATTGATTTCGCCATAAGGTCAGGTGCTCCGATGGAAGTGGTTGAAAACCTACAGGAAATTGAGGATGAGGGAGATATCTATGAAGGTATTGAAGATATCTGGCCCGATTATCCCAGTAAGGATGATTTCTTCTTCAACGAAGATGAATATTGAATAAAAGGCTGACAAATAATGTCAGCCTTCTTATTTTCTAAATATATCGCTCATTTTCTTAGGCCTGATCAGATCGAACCATGAAAACCCTTCAAGCCTCAGCGTTTCAGGATTCACGCCGGAAGGCGGATCGATGACTCCCTCGGGATTCTGATACTCAAATATCTCAGTTATTTTACCATCTTCGACAAATATTTCGATCCGTGCACATTTTGCCTGGTTGACTCCCACAATTTCATCACCGTCGAGAAGATAATATATTGTCTCTCCGTTACCCTCAACATTTATTTTGTATAGCTCATTGTCCCTGAAGAAACCGGTCAGGGATCTTCCCTTTATCTGGTTGAATCTGGAATCATCGACCTGGTTTGTTACAAAAGCTGAACTGAACAACTCCATCCTGTCAACCATACGGTTCTTAGTAAAAAGGGCAATCGAATCTGCAACAAGCTGGTTTTCCTCTGACCATAAAACAGGTGCCGTGTACATCCTTATTACAGAGTCGCGGAATGAATAGGAGAGAGAGTCGCATTTTGCCTGAAAATCCTTGCTGTAGATCCTGCAACCATGGAATGCCCTCATCAGCCTGTAATCCTTCATTGCCGAGTCCGATCGTGTTATGGCGCTTATCGTATCGGCATGCAGGAAAAGGGAGTCCTTGTCTGACACCTGGATAAAAAGCGCCTTATCCGTGACCATGAACCTTTCGGGTGTTTCATAGTACCATGCATAATCGCCTTTGATAATAATACTGTTTGTTGTGTCGGTAATGCTTGTATTGCGGAATGCGAGCCCATAACCCTTCTGATCGTCATAATAAAGTGAATCACCCCTTATTACCTGCTGCCTGTTGTCAATGACCGCATTTTTCCATATCCTTGAAATGTCATTTTTCGTATCGTACCAGCCTTTTTCACAATACAGATAAATACTGTCGCCCTCCATTTCAGATGGACCTGTGAAGAAAGCGGTCTCGGTTTCAGTATTGTAGTCCATTGTATCGGCTGTCATAACATAATCAGGATTCACGATGTTAACACTGTCCTTGAAATGGAACAGGTTTTGTGAAACATAGTATATCCCGATTATGCTTGTCAGGGTATTTTCGCCGTTGGTAATTTTCCCGCCGGTATTGTACCGTGCGATCTCATTTGCCACGTCATACTTAATAGAATTGGTATAAAGATGGGTCTCCTTGTCTATAAGCTCTACATTGCCATCGACCGAAGCGTTTTCTGTTGCTCCGTCATAAAACAGGCTGTCTCCGTACAGGTGAAGGGTATCTCCCTGATACATGTGGATCCTGCTGTATGCCTTTACCTGGTTAATACCTGTATAGAACCAGGCGCTGTCGCAGGTCATGTAAATATCCTCCTGATTCAGTGAGACATTACCCAGGAGTCGTGTAACTCTTTTCCCTGTAAGCTTTTCGATTTCATCAATTCCCAAATCGGCATTCAGGACCTTTATCATTTTCTTCCCGGGTTTCTGCCGGGGCAGATCCTGACTGAAGAAATCAGGTGAACATAACAGTATAACTGCAAAAAGCAATATTTTTTTAAGCCCGGAATTAAGGTAATCAGGTATCAAAGATGTTATTTCAACCATCCTGCTTCAAGAAATTTGCACGATTTGAATTCATCACTGATCTTGATATAGGTAGTTTCTATTTTTTCACGTATCCATTTCTGATACGACGACTGCCGTTCACTCATCGTGGCGGCATTATAGAAGAACTGGTAGTCGTCCTTCAGGTTGGCCCTGTGGGCCGGGATTTCATCATCAAGCCTGACAACCCTGAAAACAATATTACCGATCTCATCGGCAGTCTGGAATGGTTCAGAAATCTCACCCATTTTAAGTTCCCTGACTTTCTTGTACATTTCCGAATTGAGCTCATCCAGTGAAAACCAGTTGCTCCTGTCAGAAGGATTGGTGCTTACAAACTTGCCTCCATTTATCCTGCTGTCGAGGTGGCTGGAGAATCTCATCGCGGCATACTCGAATTTCAGACTGTCTTTCCTGATGAGCTTTGTAAGGCTGTCGAGCCTGGCAAGGGCTTTTTCAGAGTCCTGAGATTTCACTTTTGGCCTTATAAGTATATGTCTGGTGTTTACGAGATCACCCTTACGGTCGATCAGCTGGATAATATGGAATCCATATTTTGACTCAACAATCTTAGAAACGGTATTTTTTGAAAGACTCCAGGCGGCGTCGGCATATGGTTTCTCAAGCTCCCCCCTTAGTTTGTACCCTACTTCACCGCCGTTTATTCCCGAACCATCATCGGAATTCAATACGGCAAGCATACTAAAGCTTTTGCCGGCTAATATCTGGCTGCGGATATCCAGAAGCTTCTGCCTTGCTTCAGCCTTGTTTTCCTCGTTGTTCGGAGGATCAAGCTGTATGATGCTGATCTGCACCCTTGCCGGAATAACAGGCAAAGAGTCTTTAGGAATGCCATTGAAGAATCTTTTCACATCATTTGGAGTTATCGCCAGGTCTGCAGTAATGCTGTTCTGGACCTCTGAAACAATCTGCTGTTCCATCAGAGCTTTCCTTATATCCCTCCTAATCTCGACCATGCTTTTCCTGAAGTATTCCTCGAGGGTCTTTTCACTTCCTGCCGTTCGTATGGCTTCGTTGATCTGCATATTTAGATCGCCTTCAACCATATCATCAGTTACCTGGATACTGTCGATCCTGGCCTGATCGACAAAGAGCTTTGCGATCAGCAATTCCTGAAACACGTTGCACCTTATCTGATCGACCGGCGTTCTTGGATTTCCTCTCCGCATGTCCAGCACACCGTTCTCAATATCTGACAGATATATTACTTCATTTCCTATTATTGCAGCAACAGATTCCACAAGGGTCTGAGCATGTGATGATAAAATGCCCAGCATGAGCCAGACAACAATTATTAATCCCGACCTTCTGCTTCTTTTCATTATCAATAAATCTTAAAACTGTTTTCCCTTAAAGCTTCGTTAAATATCCCATCTTCGAGATCCTGAATAAACTCAATCCTGCGATTATTCCAGATTAATCTTTTAATATCTTCCCTTACATGTTCGAAAGGTGAGAGAGTCCCCCTGAGCCTGAATTCATTGATTGCAATCAGGTATACCGAAACAGTATCGCGGGTTTCATAGAATTTGGTCCGCCTCAGGAAATCCTCCTGGTTTCTGAATTCTTCCTTAAGCTCAATAGAAAGCCTGTCCATTGTGATCCACTCTTCGTTAAAATCATCAAATTTCTCCGCAAACTGGTAACAAATACTCTCAAGTTCCTGAAAATCCTTCTGCTTGTCCGATCTGGCGAGTGATTTAATTTTCCATAAATTTGGTGTTTCGACAGGAAGCTTGATAAAGAGTGCTTTAACGATATTTGATGTGAGCATAAAGCTTGCTTCATTTTCAGAATAATACTTTTCAAGCTCTTCCTGAGAGATCAGAGTGTCCATTTTCTGAAGCATCATCATCCGTTGATATTCATATGCAACAAGATTAAGCCTTGTTTCCTGCAGCTGCTCTTCTATTTCATTCATCAGTTCCGGAGGGAGGTTTTCCTCGGCTTTCTTGAACATGAGCTCACGCCTGGCCCATTTATTTATATAGCCCTGGATCAAAGAGGTGCTGTCGGCCGGGGTCCCCCAGTTTTTTACCAGCCCGGGTATCTCATCATAATAGAGAACTTCATTTCCGGCTTTGGCAACGGGAATTCTATTCGCCTGGCTGTCGCTGTTCCTGCATCCATAAAATGCCGACAATATTAAAATGAAAGTAATAAACTTATTCATTGCCTAATCTCTTCTTCACTTCATCAAATATCTGGTTGTCGATCTTAACTGTGTATTTTTCCTTTAATTGTTTGATCCATTCCTCTGTCAGCCAGGCCTGATAATCTGATATCATGTCAGCCTGAACCTCGGTCAACGGACGGGGAGCAGGCTCATTTATCTTAGTAATATTAATGAGTGATGGAAAACCCTCCTTCGTAAATGAATGTAACCCCTTGGTCCAGTCGAGTTTGTCGATATCAGGGTCAACGCCGGCGGTCCATTTGCCTTCTTTTATTGTCAGCAAAGTGTCGCCCATAAAATTGAATTTAGCCATGAGCCTCTTATCGGTATCCGGCTTCCGCGAGTATTTCCTGTAAGCTTTTGCCAGTCGTTTGGCCCCATCTGATTCCCTGAGCGAATACATTCTGGCTTCAATGCTTTTTTCTGACATGAAATTGTTCTTGTTTGCATCATAGTATTTCTGAAGACCAGCAGAATCCTCCTGAACTTTATTCCACACCTTCTCGGATGATATTTCAAAAAGGAGAATGCCATCGTGAAACTCATTCATCAGATACTTGAAATCGGGATATTTCTGCTCGAGAACCGAATTTTCATATTTCAATATTTCTTCCGATGCAATCGATTCGACAGAAGAATCTATAAAGAAATCCGGATTATTTGTGATGATCATATTTCCTCTCTTTTCGAGGCTGGATGCAAAGTCCCTTCCCGAAAGATGCTGATTGGCAAATGTATAAATATTGCCTTGCGGAATGTTTCTACGGTTATATTTTGAGACCCCCCTGATAATAAGGGTATCGGTATTGTCTACAAACCAGTTGCGAACGATTGGATTGATCCTGTATTTGTACTCTTTCCTGAGCCTGTCGATAAATGATTTCTTACCCAGCGAGACCAGGTTTGACTGATTCAGCCTGCTCTCGAGAAATGATTTTGATTCTTCCCAGGAACCTGGCGCCTTTTTCTCAAGGAGCCTTATTATATGAAAACCGTAAACTGAACGGACAGGTTTTGTATAATCACCTGTATCCTTGATTGAAAGTGCCGCCTCAGAAAAATCACTAATGATTTCACCTGCTCCAAACCAGCTCATTTCTCCTCCATTTGCTGCGGATTCCTTATGATCAGAGAGCTCTGAAGCAAGCTTGCTGAATGAGTCTCCTTTGCGAAGTTTCTCGTAAATACCATTAATCTCTGTTTCAGCTTTCCGGATGGTTTGGTCATTCGATCCGGGAGGAGCTGCCTTCATTATATGGGCAACCCTTACCTTTCCCTTTGAGGGACGACGGTCGGATACTTTGATAATATGGTAGCCATACGGGGTTCTTACCGGCATCGATAATATCCCGGGTTTAAGAGTGAAGGCGGCCTCTTCAAATGGCGTGATCATCTGGAAAACAGTAAAATACCCAAGATTGCCGTTATTTATCAGTACTGATTTGTCATCAGAAGTGGCTTTGGCTACCTGTTCAAATGATTCTCCCCTGATTATTCTTTCCCTTATATCAATTGCTTTTTTATAGGCTTTCAGTGTATCCTCAGGCATGGCATCAGGAGTGCAATTTACAAGTATATGCGAGGCATTCACCTCTGAAAGTGACCTCTGATATGCCTTGCGGAGAAGCTTTTCCTTTATGTCGGGATCGGTAAGATAGCTTTGAGCCAGCTGATTTCTGTAGCCATTCAGTTCTTCCTTAAAGGATGCAGTCGTATCATAACCCTTATCAATAGCATCCGCAACCTTGAGCTTGAAGGCAATGAATTGTTCCAGATAGTCATTCAGATCCGTCTTATAGGCCGGATCGAGGCTCTTGTTATACATTCTGATGAATTCGCCTGCCTCAACACCTCTACCTGCCACAGTCATCAATATCTTTTCATCAGGATTCTGAGCAAAGCTGCCTGAGAAAGACAGGATGAACAGAGTGACTGAAAAAATGGATCTTATTTTCATGGTTCTTCGAAGAGATCCGTTATTCAAAAGTTTTCCTGCTGTAGTTGGGAGATTCCCTTGTTATTGCGACATCATGGGGATGACTTTCAATTATTCCGGAATGTGTTATCCTTACGAACCTGGATTCCTTTTTAAGAATGGAAATGTTTTTGGCACCGAGATAACCCATTCCTGCCCTGAGTCCGCCAGTCATCTGGTAAATGACTTCAGCAAGATTGCCTTTGAACGGGACCCTGGCTTCAATACCCTCGGGAACAAGTTTTCGGATATCATCCTCCATGTCCTGGAAATAGCGATCTTTTGAACCCTGCTGCATGGCTTCAATTGATCCCATTCCCCTGTAAGCCTTGAATTTGCGACCATTATAGATAATTGTGTCGCCCGGGGATTCCTCAACTCCTGCAAAAAGTGATCCTGCCATTATTGAATCGGCTCCCGAAGCCAGTGCCTTAATTATATCGCCCGAATATCTTATTCCTCCGTCTGCGATCACCGGAATGCCTGAGCCCTCAACAGCCCTGGCAACGTTGTAAATTGCAGACAGCTGGGGTATGCCAACACCTGCAATCACCCTTGTCGTGCAAATGGAACCGGGACCAATTCCGACCTTAAGTGCATCTGCACCCTCGCTTGCAAGTATTTTTGCTGCCTCTGCCGTTCCGATATTTCCTGCAACAACCTCCGCTGAAGGATATGTCTTCTTTATTTCCTTCAGGATCCTGATTACACTTTTTGTATGTGCATGTGCAGTGTCAATCACAACTGCATCGGCACCAGCATTTATCAGAGCTTCAACGCGAAGAAGAGTATCGGTGGCAATACCGACAGCTGCAGCGACTCTGAGTCTTCCCTTGTCGTCCTTGCATGAATTCGGACGGTCCTTTGTTTTTGTTATATCCTTGTAGGTGATAAGGCCTATGAGCTTGCCCGATTCATCTATCATCGGCAGCTTTTCTATTTTGTGTTTCTGCAGTATACGTGCAGCTGCCTGAAGATTTGTCTGGTGATTTGTTGTAATGAGACTTGTAGTCATCACCTCGGTTATCTTTCTGGCACGGTTGTTTTCAAACCTGAGATCCCTGTTTGTCACTATTCCCTTGAGGATGCCATTTAGATCAATTACCGGAATGCCTCCTATTTTGTACTCACTCATAAGGTTCATCGCCTCACCCACCGTAGCATCAAGTCCTATTGTTATAGGGTCAAATATCATGACATTCTCAGCTCTTTTAACCCTTTTAACCTGGGCAGCCTGTTTTTCAATGGTCATATTTTTATGGATCACGCCAATTCCACCTTCGCGCGCAATGGCAATTGCCAGTTCATCTTCAGTGACTGTATCCATGGCAGCTGAGACAATAGGTGTGTTTATCCTAATGTTGCGGCTGAACATTGAGCTTAAATCGACCTCCCGGGGAAGAACCTCGGAATAGGAAGGGACCAGAAGCACATCATCAAAGGTCAATCCTTCATAAAGTATTTTATCCTTAATAAATGACATTGTATGATCCAATTAGTTTTGTGGGCGCAAATTACTAAAAAAAACAGGACTCTGAAAACAAGTTACTACATTTGTATATGACTCAACCGGCGGTTACTATAGAACAGTGCAGGAAAGTACTTACAAGATACTGGGGATTCACATCTTTCAAACCGCTTCAGGAGGATATTATCAGATCGGTTGCGGAAGGCCGCGATACCCTTGCGCTGATGCCGACTGGAGGAGGCAAATCGATCACTTTCCAGGTGCCGGCGCTGGCAGGGGAGGGGACATGTCTGGTTATTACCCCGCTTATCGCTTTGATGAAAGAGCAGGTTAACCGCCTTAACAACCTCGAAATCAAAGCGCTGATGATTCATTCGGCAATGTCGAGGGAAGAGATCGACATTACACTTGAGAATTGCATTTATGGTGATTATAAATTTCTTTATGTTTCTCCGGAACGCATTTCAACCCAGCTATTCCAGGGAAAGGTTGGCCGGTTAAACCTGTCGCTTGTTGCAATAGATGAAGCACATTGCATCTCCCAGTGGGGTTACGATTTCAGACCGTCATATCTGAAAATAGCATCACTGAGGGAGCGGATAGCGGCCGAAGTGCCATTCCTTGCCCTGACGGCCACAGCAACCCCGAATGTCATTGAGGATATAATGGTTAAACTGGCATTCAGGGAGAAAAACGTACTCCGGACAAGCTTCGCCAGGAAGAATATTTCATACCTGGTGAGGCAGGTGGAGGAAAAAGGAAACTACCTTGTCAAAACACTTGATAAAGTCACCGGTAGCGGGATAGTTTATGTGAGAAGCCGGAAGAGATCAAAGGAAGTTGCTGAAATGCTTGTTAATAACGGCATTGATGCTGATTTCTATCATGCAGGACTACCTGATGAGCTGAGGGACAAAAAGCAGGCATCATGGTCGACTGGAAAAACCCGCGTAATTGTTTCGACAAACGCGTTCGGAATGGGGATCGACAAGGCTGATGTCAGGTTCGTTATCCATTGGGATGTACCTGATTCCATAGAGAATTATTTCCAGGAGAGCGGCCGTGCCGGTCGTGATAGCAAACCTGCTTATGCAGTTCTCCTTTATTCCCCGGCAGATAAAACCAGGCTGAATGATTCTATGAGGCAGAAATTCCCTCCTGTGGAGAAGATTAAGGATACCTATGAAGCATTATGTAATTTCCTGATGGTGCCGCTGGGATCGGGGAAGGACAATGTTTTTGACTTCAATATGGCAGAATTCGTCTCACGGTTCAGGTTGCCTGTGATAGAGACATACAACAGCCTTGCGTTCCTTCAGAGGGAAGGATACCTTGAATTTACCGAGGAAATAAACAATCCTTCGAGGGTCCATTTTGTAGTCGGACGTGATGATCTTTATAAATTCCAGGTTGCAAATGAATCATTCGATGGGTTCATAAAGCTATTGCTCAGATCATACACCGGAATGTTCACCGAATTCGTAGCGATAAATGAAGAGTCGCTTGCAAGAAAGGCCGCAATAACAAGAGATGCGGTGTATCAATACCTCATTAAGCTTTCTTCAATGAACGTTATCAGGTATATACCGGGGAAAAATACCTCGCTGGTAATTTTCACCGAAGAGCGTCTGGTCAGAAAAGCCCTGATGATCTCCCCTGACAACTATCTTCATGTTAAGGAAAAATATTCGGCACGTCTTGAAAAAATGATCGATTATGCCGAATCCCTTAACGGGTGCAGATCGGTAATGCTTCTCGATTATTTCGGAGAGGATGCTGACCGGTGCGGTACCTGCGATGTTTGCAGGGAAAGGAATGAACTTGACTTAAGCAAGTACGAATTTGACATTATTCTTGAGGAGATTAAAAGTATTCTGGCAGAAAAGAATCCCGATTCCGGGGAGCTGGTTAATATGATAAGCTATCCCGAAGAGAAAGTAATAAAGGTGATTCGATGGCTCCTGGATCATAACAAAATAATTCAAGACAGGAATCATAAGCTCTCATGGAAATAAATAACCACGGGTAACACGGATTGCCACGGAGAAGATGCTCCGCTAGCGCGGATTTGTAATCCGTGCTTACTTATTAATCTGTGGCACGAATTGCAAATTCGCGCCAGCAGCGAAGCGAAAAATCTTATGCTATTATAATTCAGTTAGTTGCAGGTTTCTCCAACGTACCTTTATCCCTCCCCCGCTGTGTATCTGAAGCATTATCCGGCCCTTCCCCTGGCCAATCTTCTCATCTGTAAGGTCAGTCATCACTTCTCCGTTAAGCCAGGTAGTGATCTTGTCTCCGGCAACTTTTATCCTCATTGTGTTCCAGTCGTCCTTTTTGAGAATATTCTCTTTTTCATCGGGGATCTGCCAGATCCATCCTCTTCCATACGACTCATAAATTCCTCCGGTATCATTTCCGGGAGGTGCCACTTCAACCTGCCATCCGGAAATCTGAACTCCTTTCCTGATATATGAGCGGATGAAAACTCCGCTGTTGCCGTTGGCCTCTTCCTTGAATTCGAGGCTCAGATCAAAATTATCATAGTATTTTCGGGTACCCAGGTAACCATATTCTTTATCCGGTCCGCTTTCACATACAAGTTCCCCTTTATCAACATACCATAACTCAGTTCCATAGACATCCCAGCCGGTTAGATCCTTCCCATTGAATAAGGTTTCCTGTCCTGGCTTGTCTGGTAATTCCTTGATCTTCATGTTCCTGAACCAGACCCTGTTGCCATGATCCTGAAGGGCAAAGACTCCGCTTCTGGCTATACCGTATTCAGGAGCGTTGTCCCATTTGCCGCTTCCTTTTCGCGCGAACCAGTCATCTGTCCAGGCCTGAAATTCGACAACCATTTGTTCGTTAAGCCAGTACTCTACGTGGCCATTGTCAAAAACTATCTTTGTGGTATTCCATTCGCCTGCCTTGTTAAGGGTCTTTTTAGAAAGGTCCGGAGTGTACATTGCATAATCTGCTGCTGCCTTCTGCCACTCTTCAAGGGGAGACGCAAAACCTGCATCATCCACTAATTGATATTCAGGTCCTGTTACGTATGGAACCTTAAGTTCCGGCCTTTCAACCACATGATAAAGAAGGCCGCTGTTGCCACCGTCGGAAATCTTCCAGTCAAAAGCCAGGATGAAATTTTTATAGTCTTTTCTTGTAACGATATACCCTGTACTGTCACTGCCAAGACCAAGAGAGGTCAGGGTGCCTTTCTCAACTTTCCATGGTGCAATCTTAACGGAATCGCCCTTGAAATCGCGCCAGCCGTCAAGGGTTTTGCCGTCAAAAAGGAGTCTCCATCCATCTGCAGCTTCCTGTTCAGAAAGCTTGTTTTGAGCTTGTTTGCAACCTGAAAATAACAATCCGGTGATAAGGATCACGAGCCATGGAGAGATTTTTCGTTTCATATTATTGAAGTTTTAAGTGTCTGAATTGTTTAAAGTATCCAAAGCGTCTAAAGTTATAAAAATTTTAAAATGGCCGGGATAAAAATCTAATGACCTGATTATTTTACCTCATATTCTGTTTTTCCGCTTACCGGAATTCCGTCTGAGGTAATACCTTCAACAATTATAGAATAGGTGGAAGAAACATCGGCATTAAAGTATTTCACAAGGTAATCCTGATTGGAAAATACTTTTATATCAGGTAGCCAGTATAAGGTTGATCTGAGATCGGGCATATAACCGTTTTGCCGGGTAGTAATATGCTTTGCCGAATAAAAGATTCTGGGGGCATTATATCCTGAAATCTCAGTACTAACCGTATAAGCAACAGATTTGTATGTAATATTTTCAGATGTTTTCGTAATAACCGATATTACGCCAAAAGCTCCCCGTATTCCAAATGCTGCAGCCTTTTCTGACTTAATGACATCTATTCTG
>DAIUKI010000052.1:0-9623 GCA_036848255.1 Bacteroidales bacterium
CTCCGGTACAAAGAGTTAATTCTTTCTGATGTTTCGTTGCTGAATGTTAAGTGTTATCATTCCTTCTTTTGAAATAGTCAAAGAAGGACGGATTTTGAAGTAAATCAAAAAATTATAAACACAGATTGGAGGTGTATTTATTTTGGTCCAGGAATGTGGTCAGGTTCACTTGCGTTTTCAACAAGCCTTCAGAATGGACGTTCATCAGAGTAGGTTCAAACTGAATCATTTCTGCATACTGAGGAAATTAAGAACCTCTTCAGAATCCTTTTCTGCATTGACAGCCTCATTTTTGTAAATGATCTTCCCGTCCTTTCCAACAATAAAAGTCCATCTTTTTATAGATATATCACGAACAAGTTCATATTCGATATCTCCGACAGTACGTTTTATGGATGCGCCTTCACCAACAGGTACACCGAAGCTTTTGGCGACGTTACCCTTTTTATCCGATAAAAGCGGAAAATTCAGGTTCTCTGCTTGTTTGAACAGTTTAAGATTCTCAATTTCATCACCACTAATGCCAACGACTATTGTATTAGCTGATGCCAGATCGTCTTGATGATCACGGTAAGAACATGCCTGCTTTGTACATCCGCCGGTCATTGCACCCGGGTAAAAGTAAATCACAATGTAATTCCTGCCAATAAATTTACTGATATCCCAGGTTGAACCGTCATCAGTAGTGGCTTTGAACAGTGGAACCTTGTCACCAATTGAAAGAGATTTTTGGCCGGTCATTGAAAGTGAGGCTAATAAAAAAACTGAGATTATACAAATCCATTTTTTCATGATATGTCTTATAATTTATTTTTCTAACAAAGATAAACAGAAAATCTTATGTTCGATTTTGTTGGATGCATAAGCCAGTATCTCCGTCTTATGCAACAGTCAACCTACTTTCGGGACAGAGTAACAGTCTTTGCCAAATCGCATAAATTTAGTCGAAAGCATCTCTTTTTCTAATTGGTATTTTACGTAACTTACAAAATTAGTATTTTGAAGTTTACCGAGTTTGCGAGCTCACTATTTTCATAATTGAATCATAATATTTATTAAAAGAAAGGGAAATAAAATGAACTATTTGTATTTTTTAATTCCGGTCGTAGTGATATTCTTCGCAGGAATCAGAATTGTACGGCCAACTGAACGAGGTTTAATTGAGAGGCTTGGAAAGTATCATAATTTTGCCAATCCCGGATTTCACTGGATTATTCCAATCATCGATAGAATATTTGTGATAAATGTAACTGAACAGATGGTAGATGCCCAGCCACAGGAAATAATTACAAATGATAATCTGAATGCAAGCGTAGATGCGCAGGTTTATTTCAGGGTAAAATCAGATGAAGCCAGCGTAAAAGGATCGACGTATGATGTTAATAACTATAAATGGCAAATTGTTCAACTTGCCCGTACAACTCTTCGTAATATAATCGGCACACTTACTTTAAAATCAGCCAACAGCGAACGGGGGAAAATTAACACAGAACTTCTTGCAACCCTTGATAAAGAAACTAAAGGTTGGGGAATTGAAATTATCCGTACCGAATTAAAACAAATAGATCCTCCTTCGGATGTTCAGGAAACCATGAATAAAGTGGTAAAAGCTGAAAATGAAAAAATTGCAGCAATTGATTCAGCTACTGCTGCCGAAACTGTTGCAGATGGTATAAAGAGGGGAAAGATAAAAGAAGCAGAAGGTTATAAACAGGCAAAAATATTACACGCTGAAGGTGAAGCCGAAGCCATAAGACTGGTAAATGAGGCGGCAGATAAATATTTTATTGGGAATGCCCAATTATTGAGAAAGTTGGAGGCTCTTGAAGCATCACTGGGGAATAATGCTAAAATTGTTGTTCCAGCAGGAACCGAGCTGGTAAATATAATCGGAGAAATGGCAGGGATAATTCCATTAGAGAGGAAGAAAAAAGAAGGCTGATAATTCAAAAAACTGATTATAGCGATCCATCCAATATAAGGTTGTATCAAATTGTTACCAATCGGGAGTTAAAACCTCATGCTTAGTATTTATTTCTTCAACTTATAACTGCTTTCAACATTTGGATTTCCCTTCCCGTCGTAAATTACTTCCTGCGGATATGGGTAGACCGGTCTCGACCTCACCTCCTTATCAAATACTTTTTTCGTGACAACCACTTTTTCGGGAGGTTTGCTGTTCTCTACCCAGTCACGCAAAATCGCTAATAGATCAGCATCCGCTGGTCCTTCACCTCCTCCGCAATGCAGTACCCCCGGAAGAAGATAAAGCCTCATGTAATCATTGATTGCAGGATCAGCCGCCTTAACAGCGTTATAATGATCAATTGTTGAAAATGCCGAAAGGGCCGGGTCATTCCATCCATGGTAAAAAATGATTTTTCCCTTTCTGTTTTTAAAGCCGCTGTAATCAGTAGATGTAGCATTGAGATAAGCCGCTGCATACTTCATCTCCTTGTCATAACTGCTGAATTTATAATCAAGGTAATTCCAATTGGGATCCTGTAAAATCAGGTATTTGAATATCTCTATGCCAAAGTATGCCAAAAGACTTGGATAACCACCTTTCATTGTCATCTCATTCGGACCTGTGATCCAGGTAATCCAGCCACCTCCTTCATTTTCACCGCCAAATGGGAACCCCGGATATTTAAAGTCGTTCCCTATATCAAAACCATCATAGATCGTCTTTATTGCTTTCACCTGGGCACCGGTGAAACATCCCTTTCCTGGCACATCACCCGGACATATCGGCAGAGATGTAAAATCAAACTTACAATTCGCAGGATTGTTAATAATACTGTCCCTTACACCGTCAAGCAAATCACATTGCTTTAGTACTGCTTCCTGAAGGATCTTAATATGCTCCTTTGTAAGGATTGATTCGGTAAGCTTCTCCGGGTAGACTGCCTGAGTATTCTGAATAGCTTCCACTGCTATAGCTATCCAGTCAAAGGCAGGAGCTCCTGCAATGATACCATCAAAATCGTCGGGATAACGCTGCGCTTCCATCATAGCCTGGCCACCTCCCCTTGAACACCCCATGAAATAGGAATATTTCGGCCAATTCCCGTAATAGTTACTAATTATTGCTTTCGATACTTCGGCTGTACGGTGAACAGCAAGATGTCCGAAATTCACCTGCCTCTCCATATTATTAAGCGCCCAGCTTGCCGATCCTAAACCCGCTGTCTCGTGACCTGTATCTGTCCCTGATGTTGCAAAACCTTCCTTTACTTTCCCGGCTGCCATATTCTGTACTGATCCCACAAAACCACCACCACCACCCATTATATAAATCCCATTCCAGTCGGATGGAAGCAGGAGCTCAAAATTTATCTCCTTACCAATAACTCCTGTTACCTTGCAATGTGATGGTCCCTGGGTGACTGTAATTGCACCGGTGATTTTCACATCGGGGAGCTTAAGTTCGATTAGTTTTTCACATGGAATGCATATTTCAGTAACAGGTTTGTCCTGGGCAATCATTTTTACTGAAAGTGCTGATAGCAGGATAATTAGGATAATGATTGTCTTTTTCATGCGAGGCAATTATAAATGAATTACCAAAGTTAAGGGATGTTCATATAGAAATCAAGAAAAAGTTGAAAAGTGGAACGATGCTGCCAGCTAACGGTGACCGGCAACTGGAAGAAAAACAGTGGTCAGAGAAGGACGGATTTTTTATTTTATGCTTCCGTTAATCACCTTTTTAAATATCAGGAACCATGAATACTGATAATATTCTCCTGATTTTTTATTCATGACTGACATATTAGATTTCAGAGGGAAGGGAACCAACACATCATTCCCTTTCTTCCAGTTGGCAGGTGTCATTACATTGTTCCTGTCTGTAGTCTGAAGGGCCATGACTGTTCTTAGAAGCTCATCCATGTTTCTTCCGATCTCCATTGGATAAAAGAATTCTGCTCTGATTATATTGTCGGGATCAATAATAAAAACGCCCCTAACATCCCGATTGTTGTCAGATTCCAGATGTATCATCCCATATAACTTTGAAATTAACAGATTTGAATCATCTGCAATTGGAAAATTAATCATCTGTCGGCGATATTGTTTATATTCAATTTGTTCAAGAACTTTCTTCCATTGTTTATGCGTTTCAAGCGGATCTGTCGAAACTGTCATTAACTTAACCCCGAGAGTTACGAATTCATTCTGAAGGTTGGCCAACTCAATTAACTCTGTTGAGCAAACAGGAGTAAAGTCCATCGGGTGACTAAGAATTAGCTTCCAGCTTCTGCCAAAATCAAAAGGGAAGTTGATGGTACCTGTTGTTGATTCAGTGGTAAATGATGGTGCCTTCTCCCCAATTAAAGGAATACGGAAGTTCCTGCCCCCTGTTTTTCTTAGTAGCTTGCCCTGGTTGCCTCTCAGCTTAAATAAATTTACAAATGAAAACATCTCTTTAAGAAATTAATCTTATTGGTAAAAGCAATTAAGGTCAAGTTACTTTATAATCAAACAAAAAGAAAATGCTTATGTTCAACTGATAGACTGCTTTAACAATGTCTTACCAACCGCCACCGCCGCCACCGCCGCCGCCGCCGCCGGAACTTCCGCCTCCTCCGCTGCCCGATGATGATCCGGGAGGGGTGGATGCCGAAGAAATAGCCGACGAAAAGCTTTTGCCCATCGCTGAGGTGAAATTCACCGGCGAAAAGGCTGCAGCTACGGCTCCCGTACCACTATACCATGAAGGGTTGTAGGTTTTAGTCTCCTGCATCGATTGCCTGAGTGCATTTTCAAACTTCCGGCCCCACTGGTTCTCAACTCCGAGAGCAATGGCAAAGGGAAGAAACTTCTCAAAACGTTCGACTGTAAGTTCGGGTTCATGCATCAGGTTGAGCTGATCCTTTTCAGCTACCGAAAGGTACATTTTAAAACCTTCTGCTTCATCCATCAATGCCCTTCCCCGGGGTGTAGGGGCTTTCATCAGCCATGAGAAAAGAATGCCAAGTGCAACAAGGAGTATAATCAGAATAACAGGAACGACAGGTGAGGGAGATACTAAAAAGGTAAGTAAAATCCAGACCACCGATAGGATAACCCCGGGTAACAACTGACTGGCATTGAGGTTGAAATATTCCGGTATCATTTTTCCCTTGAGGGTTTTTTCTGCCCCATTCCTTGCTTTCTGGAACAACTCGTGGTTTTTGTTATCAAGGTCTATTTCCGGGCTTCCGGTAAAGAGGACCGAAGCCAGGGCTTTTTCCTCGGGGGTGAGTTCCGCAGCTGCACCGGGAACCAGCTCAAGGGAGTATTTTTTCTTTTTACTGATGATTTTCAGATAACCACTTACAGCCATGTTGACAAGCGCCGCTGTTATTACCTCATCTTTCATTCCCATGGAAGAAAGGTAACCTGTCGCGGCAGGGCTGAAGCCTTCGGGAGGATCAAAAAGGGGAATTATTGTTCCTTTGGCGGGGTCTTTTCCGGCGGTCTTCCATTTCCTGTAGTAGAGCAATATCGCTCCGGCAACTCCAGCCAGGGCAAACAGAATGTGCAGATTATCCTTCAGGAAATTTATCAGCTTGGTCAAGGCTGACGGCCGGGCCACAAAGCCCCTTTGCCAGGCTGCTGCTATCGTCAGCTGCTCCATCGGTTGCAATGTCCTTGTTGTGGTGAGGCTTACAACATTGCCCTCACTGGTTAATACACAATCGCACTCTGACGATCCGGCATAACCCGAATAAGCTGCCTTCTGAATAATCCCGGATCCTTCAGGAGCCTTGATGGTGACAGTTGCAGCTTCAATTGGAAAAACCCAGTCGCCACCAATGGCATTGTAATATAGTTCATCATAGTCATCAAAGAAACCTATCTGGCGGGTTGTTTTGAAGGAAAGGGTATAGTTGTATATTCCTGGCATCAGCTCAATGTCCTTGTCTCCAATGTAAACAACTACACCATTAGCTTTTTCTTCGGTGAACCAGGGCTCGGGTACACCGTTCTTCAAGACTCCGGTAACCTCAAACCCTGCCTTAAAACGGTTACCAAGCCTGTCTTTGTATTTAGTGGGGAAACTCCTGAAAATTCCCCTTTTTATGGCATTTCCCTCAGCCACAACACTTATCTGTTCACGAACCAGAAGAGTGCCGTCTTTTTCAACTTCCGCGAGTATATCGTATGAAAGGATCCTTTCCTGTGAATTCACTGAAAGCACAGTGAAAATCAAAAGGAGGCATAATATAATTCTTTTCATTTAGAAGAAATTACATCTTGAATTCAGGCACAGACCTTTCTGATTCATTGCCTATATCAAAGAATTCCCGCTGCCGGTGCCCTGCAACTTTTGCGACAATGCTTGATGGGAATTGTTCAATGAGGATGTTGTAATTGCGTACCGTACCATTATAGTAACGTCGGGCCTTCTGCAGATCATTTTCAACCTTCGAAATTTCCCTCTGCAGTTCCAGGAAATTCTGGCTGGCTTTGAGTTCAGGATAGTTCTCCACCACCACGAAAAGCTTTCCCAGGGCTTTTGACAGTCCTACTTCAGCCGTCTCCGTATCTTTGAAGGAAGAGGCAGACATGCCCTGTGTCCGTAGACTGGTAATAGCTTCGAGGAGGTTTCGTTCGTGGGATGCATATCCCTGAACTGTCTCGACAAGACGGGGAATCAGGTCATGACGTTTTTTAAGCTGTACATCGATGCCGCTCCAGGCTTCCCTGACATAATTCACAAGTCTGACAAGCCGGTTGTATATATAGAGGAAAAATCCTCCGCATCCTACCACTATTGCAATGATTAACAGAGCCACTGGACTGGGGTGTTGGTTAAAGCCACGGAAAAGCCCGGGTATTCAAATATAGAAAAAATAGTTCATATAACTTTTATATAGGCCATAACTACATAAACCGGTCGCCCTGACCACATTTCCCCCTTTCATTGAATGGCATTCAGCAAATAAGACTATTAAATTAGGAGTATTTGAAGATTCGGACCTTTCATAAGACAAACACTGCAGTTTATGCATCGAATTCTGTCGTTCGTTGAATCAATCACATAATTGAGCAACTACCTGGCTGGAAATCTGTCTTTTAAAAAAACAACCTATCAAAACTACTCAGGATGTTCAGGAATTACCTTAAACTTGCTATAAAGAGCATTATCAGCCAGCGACAGCAATCTTTAATCAGTGCTGCAGGGTTATCAGTTGCACTAAGTTGCGGCATCCTCATACTTTTATATGTTCAGTATGAATTAAGCTTTGATAAATACCATGAAAATGCCCGGAATATTTACAGGATATTATCAAAACATTCAGCCAGGTTCAGTTACATGGGGAAAGATCTTTCCGCCGTAACCCCAGCCCCACTTAAAGATGCTCTGGTTAATAACATTCCCGAGGTTGAAAA
This sequence comes from Bacteroidales bacterium, assembly GCA_036848255.1. Taxonomy (GTDB): domain Bacteria; phylum Bacteroidota; class Bacteroidia; order Bacteroidales; family VadinHA17; genus LD21. The sequence goes on from DAIUKI010000052.1 coordinate 7,384, forward strand.
TTCCACCAAATGCAGGTTGACAACTCATACTCTGGAATATAATTCATCCTTGTTTAATGAAACGGGATTTTTGTACGCTGACCCTGATTTTCTTAAGATTTTTACTTTCCCTGTCATTTCAGGTAATCCTTTTGAAGAGTTGAAAGAACCGTTTACCCTGTTCATAACCGAAGAGATAGCAGAAAAGTACTTTGGAAATGAAGAAGCAGTGGGAAAAACAATTAAAGCTGATAACAAGTATATTTTTACAGTCAGGGGTGTTTTGAAAAATATTCCTGATAATTCACATTTTGATTTCCATTTTCTAACCGGCTTCGAAACATTATACAGCGAAAGAGGAGGTAAAGAAAAGGTGGAGACCTGGACGAGTTCCAGCTATTCAACGTATATTCAACTGCTTGATAATGTATTGCCGGAAGACATCGAAGGTAAGCTCAAAGAATTGGCTGAAACCCAGCTTCCGAAAGAACCTTTTTATAAAGATATGCAATGGATCCCGGTACCTCTGGTAAGTATACATCTGGGTGGCTCCATTAACTTTGATCCCGGGAATAACAGTGATATAAGATATATCTATCTTATCATTTCAATTGGAGTTTTCATTCTGTTGATTGCATGTTTTAACTATATGAACATAGCAACTGCAAGAGCATATAGCAGAGGCCGTGAAATAGGTATTTTAAAGGTTGCCGGAGGCAGTAAATCTGATCTGATATTACAATTCATCATAGAGTCGGTTCTGATTTCTTTGGGCGGTTTAATTCTTGCACTTATTATTGTTTGTTTTATCCTTCCCGCATTTAACACTTTTACTGAAAGAGCTTTAACATTAAAGATGATATTTGAATACTCTACACTGATTAAAGTGATAGTCCTGACATTATTAACAGGATTATTTGCCGGAATTTATCCTGCTATTCATCTTTCACTAATGAGTCCTCTGCATCTTATAAAAGAAGAATTTAAGAATCTCGGAGGGAAAAGAGGATCCGGAAAATTAAGAAACCTCCTTATTGTATTGCAGTATACAATCTCAATTGTGGCACTTATTTGTACTTTCACTGTTTTGAATCAGCTCAACTTCGTCAAAAACACTGATATAGGTTTTTTACGTGATAATATTTTAATAATATCCCTGAAAGATCCCGTCATACGTGCAAGGCCGGATGTTCTGATAAATGAGCTGCTGGAAGACCCTGAATTAGTGGATGTTTCTCTCTCTTCTTACCTCCCGTATTCAATAACATCAGCCAGCTTCGGTACCTGGGAAGGAAAGCAGGAAGAAACAAATATGACTATTTTCAGAATTGGAACCGGGAATAATTTCACCGATTTCTACAATCTGAAAATTATATCCGGAAGAGGATTCACCAAAGACTATTCAGCAGATTCGGCAGATAGTTATATAATAAATCAGACGGCAGCCAAAATGATTGGCTGGGATGACCCTGTTGGTAAAAAATTTGGTTTTCAGAATTCCAAAATGGGGAGTGTAATCGGAGTGGCAGAAGACTTTAATTTTCAGTCTCTTCACCTTGCAATTGAACCGCTCGCAATATCTCTTATTGGGAGCCGCGAATTTCCGGAGGCATCATACATTTCAGTCAAAACAAGTCCGGGAAGCCTGTACGATGCAAGATTATTTATTGAGGAGAAACTCAAAGTACTTTCGCCCCACTATCTTAATCCGGTTTCAGTTCTGAGCGATCAGGTAGATTCAATGTACAAATCTGACAGGAAGCTTTCCTCAATTTTTATCTTTGCTACAGTGCTGGCAGTCATACTAACCTGCCTCGGACAGTACAGTCTCTCTTCATATACCACAAAAAGCCGTACAAAGGAGATGGTTATAAGAAAATTGATGGGATCGCAGTCTTCGGGGATAATGGCTATTCTGATTGGAGAAATGATTAAATGGATCATGGTTTCAATTTTGTTCGCATGGCCTGTAGCATATTTCTTGATGAACAAATGGTTAGAGAATTTTGCTTATCATATAAAGATCGGGGCAGGTGTTTTCTTCCTTTCTCTTTCTATTTCATTATTCATCTCACTTCTGGCAATCAGCTATCATATGATTAAGCTTTCAGGGGTTAATCCTGCGTCAATGATAAGAAATGAGTAGACTCTTAAGGACATGTGCGGTTGGGCTACTTTATAAAAAAATACTATTTATAACTGCTTTTATTTTAATTAACTTTTCGTAAATTTACGAAAATTGCACCTGAGTCCGGTCATTT
>DAIUKI010000052.1:9723-11297 GCA_036848255.1 Bacteroidales bacterium
TTTGCCAAAGCGCTTGGACATCCGGCAAGAATAGGGATCATAAAATATCTCGCATCACTTGAAACCTGCCGTTTCACAGAGATTTCAAATGAGTTTCCACTTGCGAATTCAACAGTTTCACAACATCTGGCTGAACTGAAAAAGGCAGGACTGATCCAGGGAAGTATTGAACCCCCCAAATATCAGTATTGCATAAACTTTGAAAATTGGAGATTACTCAGGAAACATTTTAAAGAATTCGCACAAATTAAGATAGTTAAGTACGAGAAAGAGAAGTAAACTCTGCTCATGTGAATACCTGGTTTAATATAGGATTTACAGCTCACGGAGTTCATAATCTGACCCCCAATGAGAGTTATGAATTATGCAGTGAAGGTGCAATTATTGTTGATGTCAGGGAACCTTATCTGAACAATTGCAAAATGTTCAATACCGGGAATGTTATTTACCTGCCATATAGTGAACTCGCCAGTTCATATACTGATCTCCCCCGCGATATACTCCTGATCTTTGCCGATGCTGTTGGTTTACGGAGCCGTGAAAGTGTTCTGTTCATGAATGAAAATGGTTATGAAAATGCCTTTAATATGGCAGGAGGAATAGTTGACTGGGAAAGAGATGGATTGCCATTGACAACTGATATCAGTAATCGTTTATCAGGTTCATGTTTGTGTCAGCTGAAAGCAAAGAAGGGGTGAGGGGGAGAAAGGGCTGCAAAAGAGACAGATTTGTAAAAATTTAAATCAAATAGACTATGAATACAAAATCAATTGGTTTTATCGGTGGCGGAAGGGTGACAAAGATCCTTCTGCAGGGTTTTAAGAACAAAAATGTAAACTTCGAAAGAATCGTAGTAACTGACACCAATCCGGATGTCATGGTTAAACTGAAGGAGAAATTCCCTGAGGTCGAGTCCTCTGATCCTAAAACCGCGGCAGCTCGGGATATTGTCTTTATAGCTCTTCATCCGCCGGTTATCATGGATATGCTTGAACTGATAAAAAGTGAAATAAAGTCAGAATCGATTATTATTTCGTTGGCTCCAAAGATCAATCTGGCAAAGTTATCGATGAAATTAGGTCATGTTAAGAACCTGGCCCGATTGATTCCCAACGCTACTTCATACATTAACGAGGGTTATAATCCGGTGACATTTGCTGCAGAATTTGATCTTTTAAAAAAGAAAGAGGTAATGGATCTGTTGAGTTCCCTTGGAACCACTTTTGAAGTCTCTGAAGAAAAGCTTGAAAGCTATGCCATAATGTCAGCAATGCTGCCTACATATTTCTGGTTCCAGTGGAGAGAACTTGCTGAGATAGGAGGAAAAATCGGCCTTTCCGATGAAGAGAGCAAAAAATCGATCTATGAGACAATTATTGCATCTCTCGACCTGATGTACAAATCGGGTTTGTCTGCTTCTGAGGTAATTGATCTGATCCCGGTAAAACCAATTGGGGAGCATGAAACGCAAATAGCGGAGATATATAAAACGAAACTGATTGGTTTGTTTGAAAAGATAAAACCCTAAGTCATTCTTGTTTACGTAGCCGACCTTGACAGGACAGGAGCAAGGT
>DAIUKI010000053.1:0-11272 GCA_036848255.1 Bacteroidales bacterium
GAGACCTGTCTCTACTACGATTAATTTATTTATACGTCGTGATGAAAATGATTTAAATGCACGGATGAATTCGGACAAACCATGGTTTAAATTGTTCTCCGAACCATTGCGAATAATTATTATTCCATGAATATGGTTTGGCATCACGATAAATTCATCCAGGATAATATTCGGATAATGATTTGGGAGATCTAACCAACATTCTGAAACAATTTTTCCTGTTTTAGATAATTTGATTTTTTCATCTATAATATCTCCGAATAACGGTTTCCGATCTTTAGTACAAATCGTAATAAAGTAATTACCAGGTTTAGAATAATCATATCCATTTAACCTGGTAGTTTCAATACCATATTTATGCCTGAATCTTGATGCCATCAGGAAAACAAAGCGAGACTGGATAAATATACTAAAAAAATTAAAATAAGGGAATATGTTTCTATTCCTTTACAGTTATTTCGACAGTTGCTTCACCCAGATTTTCAGATGTTAATTTTATTATTGCTGTTCCGGAATTATCCAGCGACTGCAGGTATATCAGCAGTTTCCCGTGAAAAGCATGCTGCCTGTTGTCCTTGTAATTTTCCGTGTTTGACGGATTGGAGTCCTCCATGCCGAGCAGACGCACCGGACCTTCAATCGTGCATGTAATTTCATTATCTGCACTATAAACAGTATTGCCCTCCTTGTCGCAAACCGTAACGAAAATATGAGCAAGATCGTTCATTCCGGCTTTCATCGTTTTTTCATCACTCGAAGCGTCAATCAGGGATGGGCTGCCGGTGGTTTTCAATTCATACTCAGCAACCTGTTTCCCGTTATTTTTTGCCACGGCTCTCAGCGTACCCTTTTCGAAGGGGAGTTCCCAGGAAATTGCCCGGTTAATGAAATCTGCCATCTTCTTGTTTCCCAGGGAGCGGTTGTTCAGGAATAGCTCTACCTCCTCACAGTTTGAAAATGCATTTACAATCAGTATTTTCCCTACATCCCAGTTCCAGCGGGGTTCCACTCTTTTATGTGACCAGAGGTTATCCGGGCCGCTCTTTGCATTTTTGTCAGCCGTCCCTATAAAAACCATGGGCTTATCGCTCCATATGCTCTGTCGGAAGTAGAATTCGGGTTTTTTATTCCCGGCAAGGTCAATAACGCCTGCAGTATTTGACCGTACCGGAAAACGGCCGGCTTCACCTAGGTATTCGAAGCCTGTCCACAGGAACTGACCCATTACATAATCGTTATTGGCAACATAATTCCACATTTCAAGTGTCATCCCGTTTTCGCTTCCGTAAAGCGGACGCTTCGGGTATCTTTTATGGTCAGCTTCATATCTCGATTCCTGGTAATTATATCCTGCTACATCAAGAGCGTCAGCATATCCGGTTTCGTTCGACATAAGGGCGGAAGCCAGGCCGGCAGTAACAGGTCTTGTTTTATCCAGACTCTTTATGAGTGCAGAAAGTTCGCGGGCAACTTCTCCAAGCCTGTCGGCGTGGGGCATAGCCTCGCTGAACTTTGCCCATGTCTGGGGATTTGCCTCAGTGTTGAGTATGGGATGGGTGTATGGATCGTTTGGATAATCCACTTCATTGCCGATGCTCCACATTATTATTGAAGGATGATTGCGGTCCCTTAGAATGAGATCACGAAGATCCCTTTTAGCCCATTCCCTGAAATCAACTGCATAGCCCTCCTTTCCGGGGGTTCCGGCATTCCATCCCGCCAGCCACTTTTTCTTGGGAAGCTCCCATTCATCGAATGCTTCATCGATAACAAGAAATCCTTTTGAATCACAAAGATCCAGAAATTCAGGTGAGAATGGATTATGGCTCGTCCGGATGGCGTTGCATCCCATTTCCTTGAGGATATCCAGGCGTCGGGCAATCTCTTCTTCAGGAACTGCGGAACCAAGGGCACCGGCATCGTGATGCATGCATATTCCCTTAAGCTTAAGATTTTTACCATTTAAATAGAATCCTTTGTCGGGGTCAAATTCAATTTTGCGGAACCCAACCATAGTTACCATATTATCAAGCAATTCCCTTCCCCTCACTTCAGTGATAAGCGAATAGAGGGAAGGTTCATCAACACTCCACAGCCTGGGATTCATGACCTCAAATACCTGGTTAACAGTATTTTCTTCTTTTGAGCCAAGGGTAACCTTACCGGTTGCTCTGGCAACAATTATATCACCGAGCATAAGCCTGCTGTTCACTTTTATTTTAACGGTATGATTTGTTTCATTTATTATGGTGATATCTGCCGAGAGAGAGGCTTTAGAGGCAGAGACTTCCGGAGTGCGGGTGTAAATTCCCCATTGTTTTATATGGACCGGTTCTTTAGTAATGAGATCGACATTCCTGTATATCCCCGACCCGGTGTACCACCTTGAATCGCCGTACGAGGAATGATCAACTTTAACGGCAATAGTGTTTTCTCCCCCGAAGTTTAGAAATGATGACAGATCATATTGAAACGAAATATATCCGTTCGGGCGCTTTCCGAGATAGTTACCGTTTATCCATACTTCACTGTTATTGTATATCCCGTCAAACGAGATACAGACTTTTCTTCCTGATTCGTTTTCAGGTACGGTAAAAGTCTTTCTGTACCATCCCATACCGCCAGGCAGGTATGCGGTGCAGCTGTAATTACTTTTACTGAAGGGACCTTCAATACTCCAGTCATGAGGCAGGTCAAGATGCCGCCACTTTGAATCATCGAGACCTGGTTCATGACCGTTCTGAATATCACCCCTTAAAAATTTCCAGTCCCGATTGAAATTCACGACTGATCTGCCGGCAGGCTGACCGGCGGCGCTGTACGGGATGAGCAACACGCCAAGGACGAGAATTGCCCGGTAAATGTAATTCATTGTATTCATGGTATTTAGATAGTTATATACTCCGATAGTACCTGATTCCGGAAACGGGAAATTAAATGATTGAATTTAAATAAAATTGTTTGATCTTTGGTCATGAAAACTCTCTGAAAAATGTCCCAGGAGGAACACTATAAACTTGTAAGCAGGCTAAAGCCCGGGAAAATCGTTATACCAATACTTATCGGACTCGGAGTCGTTGCCTGGTTTATAATAAGGGAGATCGATACTGACACCCTGAGTCAGCTGAATTTCACCTGGAGGGCACTCTTCTGGCTTCTTATAGCGTGGTGCTGCATGATCGGCCGCGATCTGGGATATATTATAAGGATACGTATTCTTTCTGAAAATGACCTCAACTGGCGGCAGGCCTTCCGGGTGATCATGCTGTGGGAATTCACCTCCGCAATAACGCCCTCGACGGTTGGCGGTACGGCAGTTGCAGTGGTTTTCATTCACAAGGAGGGAATATCAGTCGGACGAAGTACATCCATTGTTCTTGCAACATCATTCCTTGATGAACTTTATTTCGTTATAATGTTCCCGCTTATACTCCTGATCGTGGGAGGGGATATTCTGTTCACAACCTCACTGCAGGGAACCGGGATCGCTTTGTTGAACAACCTTGTGTTTGTTGCAATAGCGGGATATCTGATAATTCTGTCATGGGTTCTGCTGATCGGCTACGGACTTTTCGTTGACCCTGTAAAGATCAAGAATACAATTATCTGGATATTCAGACTTCCCTTTTTGAAAAGATGGAAGGACTCAGCTGTCAAAGCGGGTGATGACATTGTCGAAAGTTCGCATGAACTAAAAAGGAAGCCCTTTTTTTTCTGGATAAAGGCATTTACCGCGACCTTCCTTTCATGGACCTCGAGGTATTGGGTCATCAATGCCATCCTGGTTGCATTTTTCACGATAAATGACCATTTCCTGATATTTGCCAGGCAGCTTGTAACCTGGATAATGATGATCGTAAGTCCGACACCAGGGGGAAGCGGTTTCGCAGAAATAATACTTGGAAGATATATTTCCGATGCAATACCGGCTGATCCCGTTTATGTCCAAAGCCTTGCGCTTGCCATCGCAATAATCTGGAGGATTATAAGTTATTATCCATACCTGATCATCGGTGCTTCAATAGTCCCGGGTTGGATCCAGAAGAAATTTGTCAAACCTCTTGCAAAGAAGAAGTAAGTTTATTCCTGCTGAAAAATGAGTGAAGAGATCCTTAAGGCTTTAATGGAGCTGTTTGCCATTGTTGTCAAGCAGGAGGGAGGAATTCTTCAGCTTGAAAGGCAATATGTGACAAATTTCCTCGAAAAGCAGCTCAGCTCCAACATAATGATCAAATACCAGCTCCTGTTCGATGAATATACGGGTTCGGTAAAACAGGTTGAAGACATCCCTGATAGTGATTCCCCTTCTGTCAGGGACTCGGTTAAGATTTTCAACATATGCAAGCAGATCAACCGGACGCTCAACAGGGAGCAGAAAATAGTGGTGCTTATCCGCCTGTTCGAGCTTATAAACTCGAGCAAAAAATTTACACCCCAAAGAATGAACATCATATCGATCGTTGCGGAGGTATTCAGGATATTACCTGAAGAATTCACATCTATCGAGCAATTTGTAATAAGCACCGAACCGGAAAAAATCCGGCATCCTGAAATTCTGGTATTAAGACCAGGGACAACTGTTTGCGAGATATGCAACAAGATGCATGATGGCTATTCCGATACGACCATCATGTTTCTCCGGATTTCAAGTGTCGACCTGTATTTCACAAGGTATTTCTCGAAGGATCAGCTGTTGCTTAACGGGATACCGGTCTCAGCCGGCAATATTCATTCATTTCCGAAGGGAGGTTCCCTGAGGTTACAGAACAGACACTCTTTTTATTACAGTGACGTCAATTCAAAATTTCGTTCAGAAGCTCTTTCACACAAGATCTCATTTTTTGTCAATAAAGTAAGCTTCAGACCCGATAACAAGCAGAGGACACTTGTGAACCTGAGCTTTTCGGTCGAACAGGGAAATCTTATAGGGATACTGGGAGCGAGCGGGTCAGGAAAAACAACGCTCCTCAATCTCATGAGCGGCATAGTTGAGCCTTCAGCAGGAAGTGTCACCCTGAACGGATTAGACATTATCAAGGATAAGAAAGCCCTTGAGGGTGTAATGGGATTTGTTCCTCAGGATGATCTTCTCATTGAGGAGCTCAGTGTATTTGAAAACCTCTATTATTCGGCGTGCCAGTGCCTCGGAGACAAGCCGGATGAGGAGATTGTCGGGGCAGTGGAGAAACTTCTTACATCGCTAGGTCTGATTGACAAAAGAGACCTGAAAGTGGGAACTCCCCTGAACAAAATCATCAGTGGGGGACAAAGAAAAAGACTGAATATCGCCCTTGAGCTTATCAGGGAACCTTCAGTTCTCTTCATTGATGAACCGACTTCAGGACTTTCATCCAGGGATTCTGAAAACATAATGGACCTTTTAAGGGAACTTGCCCTGAAAGGCAAACTTGTTTTTACGGTTATTCACCAGCCTTCGTCTGATATCTTTAAGATGTTCGACAAGGTTGTTATCCTCGATCAGGGGGGCTACATGGTATACTACGGTAATCCTGTTGATGCTGTTATCCATTTTAAGACAATTAATTACCAGATCAATGCCAGTCAGGGGGAATGTCCCTCATGCGGAAATGTAAATCCCGAGATCATCTTTAAGATCCTTGAGGCGCAGGTGGTGGATGAGTTCGGAAACTACACTGAAAAACGTAAAGTCAAACCCAAGCAATGGGCCGACAGATTCAAGATACTGAATTCTGCTGAACCTGTTAAAGAGGTTACTGAGGCCCCTGTCAGGAACCTCAACAAGCCGGGACGATTCAAACAATTTATATTATATCTCTCAAGGGATTTTAAAAGCAAGATCTCGAACACCCAGTATGTCCTTATGACGTTGCTTGAGGCTCCGGTTCTTGCCTTTATTCTTTCATTCATAATAAGATATATCCCTGATCCGAATTCCGATGTTTATTACTTCTCGGAAAATGAAAATATCCCGATTTATATTTTCATGAGCATAATTGTTGCCTTGTTTCTCGGACTTACAATCAGTGCCGAGGAGATTTTTCACGACAGGAAGATCCTCAAGCGGGAACAGTTCCTGAACCTGAGCAGGAGCAGCTACCTCCTGGCAAAGATTTTCCTGCTGGTGGTAATTTCCGCCCTTCAGTCGTTTCTTTTCATAATCGTGGCAAATCCGATCCTTGAAATCAGGGGAATGTTTTTCAATTACTGGCTTGCTTTATTCGCTACTGCGGCATGTGCAAACATGATCGGACTTATCATTTCTTCCTCGTTCAATTCGGTGATCACCATTTATATTGTTATACCTCTCCTGATCATCCCCATGATGGTGCTGAGCGGAGCCATGTTCTCCTTTGATAAGCTCAACAGGACGATCTCAAGAGTCGACAAGGTACCATTGATAGCTGAAATAATCCCAACACGGTGGACTTATGAAGCATTGATGGTAAGCCAGTTCAAGGATAACAGGTACAGCACCCTCGTTTACAATAACAAGGGGGAAACATTTTACTCGATTCAGAAAAAGATCAGCGTGGCTGATTTCAATACAGTTTACAGGCTTCCGGAACTTCTAAAAGTTCTGGAAAGCACACTTCCGGATAACGGAAATCCGGTAATTGAACAATCTGAGATTGCCAGTAACCTGAAGCTTATCAAAAACGAGACTTCCAAAATCGCCCGAATCAATAATTTCGAGGCATTCAGATATATTGATCTTCTCGACCCGGATAAGTTTACTCCCGGGATTGCTGATTCTCTGTCGGCTTACATTGCTGAAGCCACGAAGTTTTTTTCCGGGATATCCAATTCCGCCATCCATCTTAAAGATCAGTTCTTCACCCTTAACGAGGAAAGGCTAAGAAGGCTGGAGAAGAGATATTATAATTACAAGCTTGAAGAGATTGTCACAAAGTATTACGAACCGGATAAATTACTCAGATTCAAGGATTCCTTCATTCAAAACACTCACCCTGTTTACCAGGATCCCGACAGGAATGAAATTCTGAGTTTCAGAACTCATTTCTTTGCACCGTCAAAAATAATTTTCCGGACAGGGGTCGACACATTTGTTTTCAACATTTCAATAATATTTTTCGGAATAATCGTTTTATATCTCATTTTGTATTACGGTCTTTTGGAGGGATTGGTGAATCTGTTCATGCATTTCAAATCCCGGAAAGGTGAAATCCTGAAAATTAAAAAGCAGTAATGTTTTACATACATTTTTTTATATTTTTGTAATAACCAATAGTTTATCCTGAATGAAAGGAAGAGTGGCAATTTTAGTTCTCGGAGTTTTGCTTGCAGGTAGTTCCTGCAGAAACAGCCCGGGAAAGTCCGGAGAATTTACTATTGTAAATGCGGACTCTCTTGCTGCATCAGTTAATCCCGAAGCCGAAGCAGTTGAAGAGATTTACAGAAATCTTTCTTCTCCCCTTGAAATAGCAAATCTGTTTCAGGTTATGGGTGTACCCTTTTCACCCGGCTATCTGGCTTCGGCCATTGATGCAAATGAACAGACAACTTCGTTCCAGAAAGCACTTTTTCTGGGAATCCTCGGAGCCGATCTGGGGTACCTGAACATGTACGAAAAAACAGGGACCGCGATAGAGCTGGTTTCATCAATAAAAAAACTCGCCGACGGACTTAATGTCGGGCAGTATTTTAACTTTGAAACAATTAAAAGGGTTTCACTTAATAAGTCTAACATTGATTCACTGTTGTTCCTTTATGTGGATTCCTATAGCCGGATGGATGAATACCTTCGAAAAAACAACCGCAGCCAGTTATCAGCAATAATGGTGGTTGGAGTCTGGCTGGAAGCTCAATACTTTTCAACCCAGGTTATTAAGCAATACCCGAATAATCTGCTGAGGGAAAGGATCGGAGAGCAAAAATATTTCCTTGATGATCTGATCAAAATCATTGCTCCATATTGTGACTATGACAGTGAATTCGCGGAAATGTGCGGCTTGCTCAAAGATATTGCCTCGAAGTATGAAAATGTAAAGATATCTTATACAAAGGGAGAACCGTCGAGCTCAGAAAAGGATGGCATGCTCGTTGTTACGCAGACAGAATCAAGCATGGTTGAAATGACTGATGAACAGCTTGCTCAGATTATCGAAATTACCGGTATTGTTAGGAACAAACTGATTTCGAAATAGTATGAAAAAATATTTACTGGGATTCCTGTTGCTATTGCCTGCATTCGCAATACTTCGCGGACAGGCTCAAAATGACCCACTTATGAGCACATGTTTGCAAAGTACGGGACCGGCTGCAAAGTATCTTAAAGACTTCAGGATCCAGCTCGGGCAGGGAACATCTCAAAATTTATTCAGGTACAAGGCAAACATGTCTCTCTGGAAAAATACCAGATACAGATTCACGCTATGTACAGCCGATAATTCAAAAGGCAGACTTATACTCAATATCCAGGACGATGCCAATAATTTTGTCCTTTCCTCGGTAGACGGCAAAACCGGAACAATCTACAATTATGTTGATCTAATCTGCAACAGAAGCGGGATCTACCAGATATTTTTTGATTTCACCGAAGGACAATCAGGTTCGGGTGTAAGCATTGTCTCAATGGTACAATAACCTATTGCAAAAGGTTTACTATCTGCACCAGTGCGGAAAGAATAAAAAGAAGCGCCAGCATAATTTCAGGGAGCCTTTTCGCTCTTGAAAAAACAAAATAGTGAGTGATAAAATATGTCGGAGGAATCGCTATGATATATTGCATCCCGGCTGATACCGGCTTGAACAGAAAATAAATACACATTGCAATAAAGAATATCCACAAAAGCAGAATGAAAGTTTTACGGGACTTTATTTTTTTTGTGTTGATAGCCGATAAAAGATGGGTCACGCTTATCAGAACGATTGACCCTACAGTTATAAGGACTCCCAGGGTCAATCCGGGAATGCTGTAACGCGAATCCTTCCCGAAAAGATTATATGTTATAGCCGACAGCTGTGCATCCATATCCTTACCTGTCACATATAAAAAACCATAAACTATAAACAGAGGTGTTGCAAGACCCAGAATTGAAATTATCAACTCGGTCAGGCTTCCGGACCTGAGAATTGCCATTCCTATTATCAGAAGTACACCAAACCAAATCAATCCGGCATAAAAGAGGCTTCCGATGCCTATCAGCAAACCGGCATCAAAAAGTGAGAAAGCTATACCCTGAACTTTATAGGAATCAATGATTTTCCTGATTCCGAGAATAAGGAAGAGAGTAGCGGGAAGAACAGGATTCAGTATCTGATAATGAGGGAAATAAGAGCACAACAAACCATAAATCAATGCAGGAAGGAAGGTTCTTTCGCTAATAAAGAAAGCGCTGGTGTTAAAAGTTACAAGCAGCACTGAAATAAGAAGCACAAACAGAAATGCAACAAAGACACTGAACAACGGACTAAAGCATGAGACAGACATGAGCAGGCTGAAAAAAGGCATAGGCTTCACATCAAAACCCTGATCAGAAGGCAGGTGAGGGTGCAGAAAAGCACCCAGCCACGTCAGGAGGATAATGATAAAAATCAGGATCACTACATCAGGCCCTGTTTGCCTGAATTTTTTCAGCAGCATATTCTAAAGATCAAATCCGATATCTTTTCTGAAATACATATCCTTGAAGGAGACTGATTTTATTTTCCCGTACGAACCTTCCAGAGCCTCCTTCATGGTATTTCCCCACGAACTTATGGCAAGGACTCGTCCCCCTGATGTAACAACCTTCCCATCAAATATTTTCGTCCCGGAATGAAAAACAATGCATTCGTCTGTATTTTCAAGTCCTGAAACCTCATATCCTTTTTCATAATGACCCGGATAACCGCCTGAAACAAGCATGACTGTCGAAACAACCCGTTCATCAATTACCAGGTCCCTTTTTCCAAGATCACCATTGGCAACGCCCTCGAGAAGGTCGAGCAGGTCCGATTTTATCCTTGGGATAACAACCTCCGATTCAGGATCTCCCAGCCTTGCATTGTATTCAATAACGTAAGGGTCGCCGTTCACATTCATCAGCCCGAAGAAAATAAATCCCTTGTATTCAATTCCTTCCCTCTTTAATCCCTTAAGGGTAGGATCTATGATCCGCATCCTGACTTTTTCCATGAATTCCATTCCGGCAAACGGAACCGGTGATACAGCTCCCATTCCACCTGTATTCAATCCAGAATCGCCCTCTCCCACTCTCTTGTAGTCCTTAGCTTCAGGGAGCAGTTTATATGATCTCCCGTCTGTTACAATGAAAACCGACAGTTCAATTCCCTCCAGGTACTGTTCAATCACCACCTTTTGTCCTGCATCGCCGAACTTGCCGTTTATAATTGCATTTATTTCCGAAATGGCATCGTTAATGTTTTGGAGAATTAAAACTCCCTTTCCGGCAGCCAGGCCGTCGGCTTTAATGACATAAGGGGGGTCAAGTGTTTTTAAAAATGTATTTGCCTCGCTTATATCCGCCCTGTCGAAGGTCCTGTATTTTGCCGTTGGGATGTTATTCCGCACCAGGAACGCTTTTGCGAAATCCTTGCTTCCTTCAAGCCGGGCCGCCGAGCTAACAGGCCCGATCACGGGCACATCCTTTAATTGATCATCCTGAAGGAAAAAATCATGAATGCCTCCGACAAGAGGAGCTTCAGGCCCGACAACAACCATTTCTATCCCGTGAACCGTTACAGCATTCTTCACAGCCGGAAAATCTTCGGGATCGATCTTCAGGTTTGTACCGAGGGCAACCGTACCCGCATTGCCAGGCGCAGTAAAAATCCTGCTGATCCTGCTGCTTTGTGCAAGCTTCCATGCCAGAGCATGTTCCCTGCCTCCGGATCCAAGAATGAGAATATTCATCTGACAGTTTTTAAAGGCATTTCAAATGTAGTGTTTCATCCCGATAAATAAAATCAGGCTAATCTTAATAGATCATTCTAAATATCGGCCATCCTGCTGAATCTGGAGAATATCTGCATCACACTCTCCACATAGGTTTTTGAAACAGGAATATCCATTGCAGAAGGAGTGTCAAGCTCGAGCTTCAAGCCATCCTTGTCCTTTCGTATTATCTTAACTTTCTCAAAGTTGACCAGATATGAGCGGTGGCAACGTATAATTTCAGTCCCTGAAAAATTTTCCTCCATTTTTTTCATTGTGTCGCGGAGAAGATATTTTGAAATCCTGCCCTTGCTAAGATAATATACATTCACATAATTTTCAGCTGATTCGATATAAAGCAGGTTATCCTTTTTCACTGAGAACTGAAGCACG
>DAIUKI010000054.1:0-11238 GCA_036848255.1 Bacteroidales bacterium
TATTCCCCGGTCCTTGCAGGAAATGATTCAGTAATTGCCGTCAAAACATCACTAACCGATCCTCCATCATTCGTTCTGATAAAGCCATCAGAAAAGAGTGAGGAAAGGATCCATATACCAGGACATGTCTATCCCTGGTTCATCTCGTACGGCAAAGGGAAGCTTGTCTGGGTGGAAACCCGTTCCGATCCAAGATGGGAGAACAGAAACTGGTCGGTAGTAAAGATCCTGGACATAAAAAAGAAAACCTCTCGTCAGATTACGAAAAAAACACGGTACATGTCGGCATCAATATCAGCCGATGGAAATTATATTGCAGTAACAGAAAATACAATTGACAACAGGAACAATCTGCTGATACTGGATGCATGGAACGGATACAAGCTTCATAGTGTTCAGGCTCCCGGAAATGCATCCTTGCAAAGACCCCAATGGGACGCTTCAGGAAAAGCGGTAACTGTTATTTATTTGACAGAACAGGGGGAAGGAATACTGAAGTTCAGCCTGACGGATAAAACCTGGCAGACGCTTATCGAATCCGGAAATGATGATCTGCAGTCGACATACCTGAGGAACGATTCATTGTTCTATGTGAGTTCCCATTCCGGAACCGATAATATTTACCTGCGGAAACCCGACCAGTCAGTCGTGCCACTTACAATATCAAGATTCGGGATAAGCGATCTTAATCTTTCCGGCTACCTGATGCTGTTTTCGGATTATACCTCTTCCGGCAACAATATCAGCTATACGACCCTGCCTACTGTTCCATTCCGTGCCGGGATAAATACACATGAATCATCATTTCTGATTAACAGGTTTAAACCGGTGGCTTCTTTGCCCAAATCCACCACTGATAAGGTTTATACACCCGTTCCATACAAAAAGTGGCAGAATCTGTTCAGGTTTCACAGCTGGATGCCTTTCTACGCGGATATTGAAAAGATCCAGGAGGACCCAGCCTCCATTACACCGGGCTTTACGCTGATGACACAGAATAATCTCAGCACGCTGGTATCTTCGGTTGGCTATGAGTATACCGGTCAGAGGCATAAGCTCCATGCAGGAATAAAATGGCTTGGCTGGTACCCTGTAATCGAATCGAGGATGGATTACGGCAATACCATCTATGCTGAGACATTCGGACAGGATGTTCCGTATCCTGAAGATATAAAAAACGGATATGAATGGACAAACACCATATCCCTGCCGCTCTCGTTTCAGGGAGGCCGGTTCACCAGAAATCTTTATTTGTCAGCCGCCTCGACACTAAAGAATGATTATTTCTACCTCAGGGACGATGGAGTTTATGATAATCTGCAGAATAAACTGACAGGCAGGGTATACTTCTCAAATTACCAACGCTCAGCCTTGCGCGATATTTATCCAAAATGGGCCCAGACCTTCGATTTCAGCTATTCCGATTATCCTTTCGACAGTGATATCTACGGGGATATCCTTACCGCCAGGAGCTCATTTTATTTTCCCGGATTAATGCAGAATCATGGTTTCAGGTTTAGGTTAGAGGCCGAGAAACAGAATCCCGAAAAATTCATTCTCGGCAACAGGGCATCATTTGCCAGAGGTTATATAGGAATAAGGACCCCATATGATGAAGCCTACTATAAGAATATCATTTCAAAGGAATTTCTTACCAGCTCGATTGATTATTTCATGCCTCTTTTATACCCCGATTTCAATGTGGACGGCCTGATATACCTGACAAGGATCCGTACGGATTTCTTCTACGACATTACACGGGGAACGGATAACTATGTATTTATTTCAGATATAAATTCACTTGGCCAACGTGAAGTTAAGATGGAAAAACATGAATACTGGGAGACCTTCAGTTCGTTCGGCGTTCAGCTGATGACGGATTTCTATTTACTTCGTATTCCTTATATGATTTCCTCGGGAATTGAGGTTTCATGGAGATCTCCGGGTGATTATCCCTATATCAGACTACTGTTCAATATCGACATTTACGGAATGAGCATAGGTAAAAAGCGCTCCGGTAACAGGGGGATAATTTAAAGGGCTCTTGCGGTTTTCCGTATCAGATCCCATGCTTTTTCAACATGCTCCATCCTTACATTTGTCTGGCCTGTGACCATCCGGAGGGTATACATACCGCTTAGGACCGTGTGCGTCAGGTAAATCTTTCCGGTATCATTAAGTTTATGGTTAAGAGTCTCATTCAGCTTGTTTATCTCTTCTTCCCCGGCACCTGCAGGCTTGAACCTGAAGCATACGACATTGATTGTAACGGGGGCAAGGATCTGAAAATCATTTTCCAGGGCAATCATTTCGGCAAGACGCCTTGCCATCCTTATATGGCTGCGTACCTTGTCCTGAAGCCCTTCAACTCCATACATGCGTATAACGCTCCAGAGCTTCATTGCCCTGAATCGCCTTCCAAGCGGTACTCCCCAGTCGCGGTAGTCATTCACACTGCCTCTAGTTCTTGTTTTCAGGTATTCGGGCAGTATTTCAAATGTCTTGATGAGATATGCAGGGTTTTTTACAAAATATGCGGAGCAGTCAAAGCTGGTGAACATCCATTTATGAGGATTGAAGACAAACGAGTCGATAAATTCCCTGCCATCGAGCATCCACTGGTATTCGGGCAGGATCAGGGCAGTGCCGCCCATAGCCGCATCGACATGGAACCATATTCCATTTTCGGCACAGATCCTTCCTATTGCTTTAAGTGGATCGATTGCGGTGGTACCTGTGGTTCCAAGGGTAGCTATGACGCAGCAGGGCATGAATCCTGCTTTCTTGTCATTTTCAACAGCTTCCCGGAGCTTCTGGACGTCCATTGTGAAATCTTTCCTCACCGGGATCTTTACCAGGTTTTTCCTGCCAATACCGCTGATCTTCACAGCTTTTTCGATTGATGAATGAGTCTGGTCGGAGCAGTAGACCCTCAACCCTGGGGAATTGACCGTGCCCTCATCATTTATCCTGAAGCCGGTTGCTTTCTCCCTCGCGGTTAGTATTGCCGCAAGCGTTGATGTGGAGGCCGAATCCTGAATCACACCCTCAAAATTCTTAGGCAGTTTTATCAGATCCCTGAGCCAATTCATCATCTTCTCTTCCAGTTCCGCAGCCGCCGGCGAGGTTTCCCATATCATGCACTGGGCGCTGAGGGTGGAAATTATCATTTCGGCCAGGATGGAAGGAGGGCTCGTGTTGGCCGGAAAGTAAGCAAAGAAACTGGGGTTCTGCCAGTGAGTCATTCCCGGCATTATGATCTCCTCGAAATCCTTCATGAACGACTGGAACGATTCAGGTTTTACAGGTGGATCATCGGGAAGCTTGTTGAATATATCTCCCGGCTTTACGGGCGACTTTACCGGATACTTTTCAATATTATCCATATAACCGGCCATCCAATCGACCAGTTCGTGGGCATGTTTCCGGAATTCCTCGGTAGTCATCGGAAATAGTTCTATTTAACCGATTCGGCAAGGAGAATGATCTTGTTGGCCTTGACTTCTATCACTCCGCCATTGATTTCAAAAACCGTTTCAACATTGGCCATATCAATAATGATCACGGGGCCGTTTTCGAGTGTGGAAATTATGGGAGCATGGTCCTTCAAAACCTGAAATGAGCCCGCTTTTCCAGGGACCCTTACCGATTTTATTTCCCCCTCGTAGATCTTCCTGTCAGGAGTTATGATTTCTATCTTCATTCCAAATAGTTAACTGAAGTTGTATGTCGCATGTTGCATGTTGCATGTTGCATGTTTATTAACCTGCAACTTGTAACCTTCAACATGCAACAAAGTTATTTCGATTGAGCCAGGATCTTTTCTCCCTTTTCAATTGCATCTTCAATTGTGCCGACAAGCATAAATGCAGATTCGGGATACTGGTCAACCTTCCCTTCCAGGATCATATTGAATCCTTTTATCGTATCCTCTATTGAAACAAGAGCTCCCTTGATGCCGGTGAACTGCTCGGCAACATGGAATGGCTGGGAGAGGAATCGCTGTACCCTTCTTGCCCTGTGGACAGTCAGCTTGTCTTCTTCTGAAAGCTCATCCATTCCAAGGATCGCAATAATATCCTGAAGCTCATTATATCTCTGAAGAACCTCCTTGACACGCTGTGCACAGTTGTAATGTGCTTCTCCGACAATGTTGGCAGACAGTATCCTTGAAGTGGAATCGAGCGGGTCAACAGCCGGATAGATACCAAGCTCGGATATTTTGCGGCTCAGAACGGTTGTTGCGTCGAGGTGTGCGAATGTGGTTGCAGGGGCCGGGTCAGTGAGGTCATCAGCCGGCACATAGACTGCCTGCACCGATGTAATTGATCCGTGGCGTGTTGATGTAATTCGTTCCTGCATTATACCCATCTCGGTTGAGAGGGTCGGCTGATAGCCAACAGCTGATGGCATACGTCCCAGAAGGGCAGATACCTCGGAACCGGCCTGGGTGAAACGGAAAACGTTATCCATAAAGAACAGTATGTCCCTTCCTCCGCTCTTCCCGTCACCATCCCTGAAATGTTCGGCAACGGAAAGACCTGACAATGCAACCCTGGCTCTTGCTCCCGGCGGTTCATTCATCTGACCGAAAACGAGCGCAAGCTTTGATTCCTTCAGTGATGCCATATCAACCTTCGAGAGGTCCCATCCTCCCGAATTCATGTTCTCAAGGAAATCCGGTCCATAGTTTATAACACCTGCTTCGAGCATCTCACGCAGAAGGTCGTTGCCTTCCCTTGTTCTCTCTCCGACACCTGCAAAAACAGATAGACCGGAATATGCCTTGGCAATATTGTTTATAAGCTCGAGAATAACAACTGTTTTTCCGACGCCTGCTCCGCCGAATAACCCGATCTTCCCTCCTTTTGAATAAGGTTCAATAAGGTCGATAACCTTGATACCCGTAAAAAGAACCTCTTTTTCAGTCGAAAGATCCTCGTATTTTGGGGGTTTCCGGTGAATCGGATAACCGTCCTTCTTGTCCAGCTTGCCAATACCATCGATTGCCATACCAGTGACATTCATCAGACGTCCCTTGATCTGTTCTCCGATGGGCATTGTAATAGGCAAACCGGTAGCTACGACCTCCATGCCTCTGCGAAGGCCGTCGGTTGAGTCCATGGCTATTGTCCTTACCGTATTCTCTCCAATATGCTGCTGACACTCCACCACAAGGGATGAACCATCGTTCCTCGTGATTTCGAGGGCATCATAAATATCCGGCATTTCAATACCCTGTCTGTCAAAAACCACGTCAACCACCGGTCCGATGATCTGGCTTATTTTCCCAATATTCTTTGCCATAAATCCGATTATTTATAGATGTTTAAAAATATGTTTCTTCATCAATGATCTCTTCCTGCAAGCGATCCGGTAATCTGTATAATTTCTTCCTTTCTGTCCAGTGGTACTCCTGTCTTCTCGAGAAAGCCCAGGGCATTCCTCAGATATTCGCCTACAAGGTTCTCAGAAATATGTCTGATATCCAACTGATCGTAAAACTCCGTCACATTTTTTATTTTGACCCCTGGATCGGATGTTTCAGATGAATATAGTTCCTGAAGCTTTCTTCTCTGGTCCGATGATGCAATCTCCATTGCCTTAACATAGGGAAATGTCTTTTTCCCGGCAATTATATCACCTCCGGAAACCTTTCCAAAAACTTTCATATCTCCGTAAGTATCAAGTATATCATCCTGTATCTGGAATGCCAGACCAAGGTTCCTCCCAAATTCATAAATATTCTCCGCCTCTTTTTCATCGGCTCCGCCGAAAAGGGCTCCAATTTTTACGGAAGCAGCAATCAGAACCGCTGTTTTGAGCTCGATCATTCTTATATATTCATCATGCAACACTATGGTAGCCTTCTCAAAATCCATATCGATCTGCTGGCCGACACATACTTCAATGGCAGCCTTGTTGAACACACGGAAGATTTTATGAAGCAGGTGGGGCGGCGACTGAAGGAAGCATTCGTTTGTCATGAATGCCATTATGTCGCCTGAAAGGATAGCCTGGTTGAGGCTCCATTTGCTGTGTACGGTTGGAAATCCCCTTCTCACCGAAGCTTTATCCATTATATCATCATGGACCAGGGTAAAATTGTGAAAGATCTCCAGTCCGGTTACCGGTATCACCGCTTCATCAATCTTGTCGGTATAAAGGTTACAGGCCATCAATGCAAGGACCGGCCTCAGGCGTTTGCCTCCGATTGAAAGAACGTATTTCACCGGGTCAGTCAGCCTTCCCGATTCCATATTATACGAAAGGTTGGCCAATGATGAATCAACAATTTTCTTCAGCGCCGGTCTATTATACATGGTCCTCCCAATAATCTTATTTTAATTTCTTATCCTTTCAATGCTTCAGCTCCGCTTACAACTTCAAGGATCTGGTTCGTAATTGAGGCCTGGCGTGCTTTGTTATACAGCATCGTCAGTTCACTTATCATTGTGGTTGCATTATCAGTGGCTTTGTGCATGGCGGTCATTCTGGCTCCGTTCTCAGCAACAAAGGAATCGAGCAATGCCTTGTAAAACTGTATTTTAAGCGATTTCGGGATAAGCTCCTGAACGATTTCCTCCTCACCGGGTTCATAAATATAGTCGGCAGGGGCGGTTGCTGTTGCTTTCCCTGCGACTGTCTCAACGGGAAGGAATTGCTCTCTCGTGAGCTGCTGGACGGCAGCATTCTTGAAATGATTGTATATGATCTCAATCCTGTCATATTCGCCCGAAACAAAGCTCTTCATAACCTTTTCGGCAACTTCGGCGGTCCTTTCAAATGTAACCTCATTAAGAAGATCATTGTTTTCCCCGGCAATATTGAAATTCAATTTCCTGAGATTGTCAAATCCTTTTTTTCCTATTGTAAGAAACCTGACGTTCCCCTTTTTGTACTGGTCAAAATAATTGTCGGCAACAATTCTCCTGGTCTCCTTTGTCACATTCGAATTAAAGGCACCGCAAAGACCCTTGTTTGACGTAATTACAACGATCAGGATCTTTTCAGGAGATGATGTCCTTCCGTAAATATTTTCAACTTCAGATTCTGCAAGGCTTTGTGAAAGGCTGACAAGTATATCATGCAGTTTATTTGCATATGGCCTCAGCCTTACAATCTTATCCTGTGCTTTTCTCAGCTTGGCCGCGGCCACCATTTTCATGGCCGATGTAATCTGCCGTGTCGATTTTACGGAGGCTATTCTGACCCTTATAGCTTTTAAGTTCGGCATTCAAGATCGATTTATTCAGTTATCTCTTCTGGCTCAGGGCTTGTATTTTTTAACAAGTTCCAGGGCTGTTTTTTCAAGGATATCGGTAATATTATTGTTAAGAATTCCCTGGCTGAGCTGATCAAGTACATCCCTGTGCTTCAGATCGAGATATTCGAGAAATTGGCTTTCGAATTCCCTGACCTTGCCTACGGGCACATCCTTTAGCAATCCCATTGTTCCGCAATAAATTATGGCAATCTGCTTTTCAACCGGTACCGGTGCATACTGTCCCTGTTTAAGGATCTCAACGTTTTTGGCGCCCTTGTTCAGGATTGCCATTGTTGAGGCATCCAGGTCGGATCCGAATTTCGAGAATGCTTCAAGCTCGCGGTACTGTGCCTGATCGACCTTAAGTGTACCGGCAATTTTCTTCATTGCCTTTACCTGGGCATTGCCTCCAACCCTCGATACTGATATTCCAACGTTGATAGCGGGTCTTACACCTGAATTAAAGAGGCTTGATTCAAGGAAAATCTGGCCGTCGGTGATGGAGATAACGTTCGTAGGTATATATGCTGCAACGTCGCCTGCCTGGGTTTCGATAATTGGAAGTGCAGTAAGCGATCCTCCTCCTTTAACCATATGGCGGATAGACTCCGGCAGATCATTCATATTTCTTGCTACCTCATCCGATTCAATGATCTTGGCGGCTCTTTCGAGAAGCCTTGAGTGTAAGTAAAAGACATCGCCAGGGTATGCTTCACGTCCTGGCGGGCGACGAAGCAGAAGTGAAACCTCCCTGTATGAAACAGCCTGCTTTGAAAGGTCGTCATAAATGATCAGGGCATCACGGCCGGTATCGCGGTAGAATTCACCGATTGCTGCCCCAGCAAATGGTGCGTAGAACTGTGATGCGGCAGGATCGGAGGCTGTTGCCAGGACTATTACTGTATATTCCATGGCGCCGTGCTCTTCAAGGATTTTTGCTATATTCGCAACTGTTGAGCCTTTCTGGCCGATTCCTACATATATGCAGTATACAGGTTTTCCTTTTTCGAAATTGCTGCGCTGATTTATTATAGTATCGATCGCAATTGCAGTTTTACCTGTCTGACGGTCACCGATAATGAGTTCGCGCTGACCTCTTCCGATTGGTATCATGGCATCGATGGCCTTGATGCCGGTCTGGAGAGGCTGTTTTACGGGCTGGCGGAAAATGACACCCGGAGCTTTCCGTTCAAAGGGCAACACAAACACTTCACCCTCGATGGGGCCCTTTCCGTCAAGAGGCTGACCTGTAGGCGTAATAACTCTTCCAAGCAAACCTTCGCCGACACCTATCGAAGCAATCCTTCCTGTCCGTTTAACAATGTCACCTTCGCTTATTTCTTCTGTGGGGCCCAGCAGTACTGCCCCGATATTGTCCTCCTCGAGGTTGAGCACTATTGCCTCCATACCATTTTCAAACTCGATCAGCTCATTTGACTCTGCATTCGAAAGCCCGTAAATGCGGGCAATTCCGTCACCAACCTCAAGGACGGTACCGACCTCTTCAAGTTCGACAGAGGTTTGAATACCTTCAAGCTGCTGTTTGAGAATTTTTGAAACTTCTGCTGGTTTAATATTTGCCATTTTCTGAATACTTATAATATCGTTTTCGATTAAATCCTTTTTTCGTACGCTCCGCTTACCAGCCCGGCCCTTATCTTCCTTAGTTTGTTCCTGATGCTTGCATCAATATAGTTGTCTTCGACCTTCAATATAAAGCCCCCGATAATTGAATCATCAATATTCTCTTTAAGATCGACTTTGGTTTTGAACAGTTTTTCGATAAGGTCGGAAACCTGTTTTTTGATTTCAGGATCAACTTTCACAGCTGTAGTAAGAACTGATTCAGTTACGCCTTTGTAATTCTTTGTTTCATGGACAAATACCCTTGCGATGGCGGGTATGTAACGTTCCCTTCCGTTTTTCACGGCAAGATCGATAAGATTCATCGACAATTCATGGAGATCCTTTTCAAACAGACCATGAAGTATGGTGGTTTTTCTGGATGGAGTGATAACGGGATTTGCAAGTATTGTTTTCACATCGGGCAAGGCGGATATTTCTTTAATCTGGATCATATCCTGATTTACCCTGTCGAGAATATTTTTTTCGAGGGCTGACAGGAAAAGAGCTTTTGCATACCTTACCGATATTCTGCTTTCGTTCATTAATTGAAGAACTGTTTAGTTTTTGTTGAAATCAACTTCCTTTAGGTAATTATCAATAAGCTTTTGCTGTTCGCCGGACTGTTTGAGTTTTTCCCCGAGAAGCTTTGAAGCAATATCGACTGAGAGACTGGCTACCTGCTCTCTTATATCTGCAAGCGCAAGTGCCTTTTCCCTTTCGATTCCCGTTCTAGCTTTTTCAATTAGTTTTTCAGCTTCCTCGGAAGCTTTTCCCTTGGCTTCAGCGATAAGCTTGTCACGGACCTCCCTAGCTTCCTTAAGAATTGATTCACGTTCTTCGCGCGCCTTTCTCAGGATAGCTTCATTATCACTCTGGAGCTTAACCATCTCCTTCCTGGCTTTTTCGGCTGATGCCAGAGATCCCTTAATCATCTCATCCCGTTGTTTTATAGTATTCAGCACAGGTTTCCAGGCAAATTTTTTCAGGATGAGAAAAAACAGTGTGAAAATAACTACTGTCCAGAAGAGCGTACCGATGGCAGGAGTTATCAGACTATTACTTGCTAAGATCATATTTTGTGTTTTAATGATTTTTCAGAAAAGAAATCCCGCAACCAACCGTTGGGGGATTTCATCTTTTTTCTAAGCAATAAGAGCAACAACAACGGCAAACAGGGCAACCCCTTCAATAAGGGCCGCCGAAATGATCATTGCCAACTGAATTTTTGTTGCAGCCTCAGGCTGTCTTGCTATGGCTTCCATAGCTGATCCGCCGATTCTTCCGATGCCAAGACCTGCTCCGATAACTGCAAGACCTGCTCCGATTGCTGCCAATGTACCTGTCATAACATTTGCTTTTAATTAAACAATAAAAATTAATGATGTCCCTCCTCTACTGCCATGCCGATAAATAGAGATGACAGAAGAGTGAAAACATATGCCTGCAGGAATGCCACAAGTAATTCGAGGCAATCCATGAATATAACGAATAAGATTGAGACCGGTGCGACCGTAAGTGATTTGAAGATAAAGATAAGACATACAAGACTCAGAACTATAATATGCCCGGCTGTAATGTTGGCAAACAATCGGACCATCAGGGCGAATGGTTTTGAGATCATCCCTATCAACTCGACCGGAATCATTATCGGCAGCAGCCAGGAGGGAACACCGGGAGCTGCAAAAATATGCCTCCAGTATGTTTTTGTCCCGTTCAGATTGATTATCACGAAAGTGAATAATGCAAGGATAAGGGTGGTTGCTATGTTGCCGGTAACGTTGGCTCCGAAAGGAGGAGGAAACGGGATGAGCCCCATAACGTTGTTTATAAGTATGAAGAAAAAGACCGAAAGCAGATAAGGCATGAATTTCTCATATTTCTTTTCTCCGATATTGGGAATTGCTATATCGTCGCGGACAAAGAGAACCACAGGTTCCAGAAAACGCTGGATCCCCTGTGGGTAACTGATCCCTGTCTTTTTATATGAAGCCGCAAGGGATAAAAACAACCAGAGCCCAATCAAAGCTGCACCAAGCATCCCCACAATATTCTTTGTAATTGAAAAATCGAGAGGAAGCTTGTCTGTAATTATCGTTCCATCTTCCCTTATGCTAACGATTTTTCCTTTGTAATCGCCTTCCTCTTCAAGCCTGTATCCTTTGTATTCATGTCCGTGAGCCAGTTTCCGGGAGGAAAAGAGATCAAGTCCTTTTTCCCTGGAATACAATATCACCGGAAGATAAATTGCAACGCTCTCCCCGTTCTTTTTTGTAAGAATATGCCATTCGTGCGAATCGGCAATATGATCAAGGATAAATGAACTTGCATCAAATTCTTCTTCCGCC
>DAIUKI010000055.1:0-11219 GCA_036848255.1 Bacteroidales bacterium
ATTTTAAGAGGCTCGAATATCGTTTTCATATGCGCATCATACATTCCCTGGATCTTGGTTTCGAATGCCTTGACATCAAAATTTTGAGGAAACAGAAGATAGGTGAATACACCGAAATTGCCCCAGGTCCCCATTTGTTTTGGCAGGTTATTCCTTGCCGCAACAGCATCAAAACGAAAGTGGGAATTGGACGGAACATCTTCAATAATACCTGTCACCTCATAAGTGTTTTCACCGGCAGTCAGCGTTTTTCCAATAGGATCGGTACTGCCGAAATACCTGGCAGCTGCAGTCTCTGTAAGAGCTATTTTCCCGGGATCCTTTACGGCTGAAAGAACTTCACCTTTAAGGACCTTATATGAAAAAATATCGAACAGGGTGGAATCAGCATAGTAGAAATCCTCTTCAATATATTCTTTGTCCTCATACTTGTAAAGGGAACGGGGCATGTTTATGAAGCGTACAAAAGACTGGACTTCAGGATAATCCTGGACCACCTGCGGCCCCATAGGTATCTGGGCGACATTCCAGGTGAATTCATCATCTGTCTCGGTTATGTGTGAAGAAACACGGTAAATCCTATCTGCATTTTCATGATAACGGTCATAACTTAGTTCATCAGAAACATAAATTATCAAAAACAACGCACTTGAGATACCAAGTGTCAATCCAAGTATGTTTAAAATACTGTAACCCGCATGTTTACGAATATGGCGGCTGGCAATTGTGAGCAGATTCTTTATCATGGTGTTAAATTGAGTTAATTAAAAAACCTGAATATAAGCGTATATTTTTTCCTGGTGATTAATTATTACAGCATTAACAGGACATTAACATTTCAGTGATAACCCTTACGATTTTCTTTCATAAAAGACTTGATTTATTATGAAATGCAGCAGTAAAGATAAAATTTCGTCATTATAGTAATTTTATTGACCGGATCATGATAAAAAACACGTTTCGACTTGCTTTACGAAGTATATTTAAGAATAAGGGTTTTGCTTTTTTAAATATTTCAGGACTGGCAGTCGGACTTACAGCATCTTTATTGATCCTTTTATGGATACAGGATGAGTTAAGCTTTGAGAAGTATAACCTGAATGCTGAAAATATTTACAGGGTGGAAGAGGATCAGTTCTATTCCGGAAAAAAGTATCACGTAACTGTAACACCGCACCCCAGCGGACCTGTCTGGAAAGAAAAGATCCCTGAGATCAGGGAACAGACCAGAATAAATCGTCTTCCACGAATCTTGTTCCGGCAGAATGAGAAAGTATTTTTCGAATCATCAATAATCGCTGCTGACTCCGGTCTATTTAAGGTCTTTACGATGCCATTGGTGCTCGGCGACCCGGCAACTGTCTTGAATTCTCCCCATTCAATTGTGTTGACTGAAAAACTGGCTTCAAAATATTTTGGAGACTCAAATCCAATTGGTAAAACACTTACTCTGGAAAATAAAATGGCGTTTACGGTGACCGGAGTGATGAAAGATCTTCCGAAGAATTCCATGTTTACATTTGAAGGTATTATTCCATACTCTTTTCTGACTGAAATTGGCGCAATAAGCGACTCCTGGGGAAATAACTCAATTCTTACATTTGTTCTGTGTGAAAAAGGATTGGATATTACAGCCGTAAATAAGAAACTGACCGATATCGTTGTTGAATATCTTCCGCAGACAACAACAAAATACCTCCTTTTCCCGCTTCTTGATATCCATTTGCATTCGCAGTTTGGCTATGAGATAAGCAAAGGCCCTGTAATTGTGATATATATCTTCACCCTTATTGCAATTTTCGTTCTCCTTATTGCATGCTTTAATTTTATCAATCTCTCCACTGCCAAGGCTTCCGGCCGTACTAAGGAAATTGGAATTAAGAAAGTTACGGGTGCGGATCAGAAGACCCTGATCATACAGTTCATGTTTGAGACTTTTTTCCTGGTTTTGGTTGCGCTGGTTTTAGCTTTATTATTAATAGGACTTTCGTTACCGATTTTTAATAATATTTCCGGGAAGTATTTCATTCTTTCCGACCTGGTACATGTTAAGTTCATAGTAAGCATCTTAGTTATTGGTATTGTTACCGGGACAATTGCGGGTATGTATCCTGCATTTTACCTGGCTTCATTTAAACCTTCAACCGTTTTAAAAGGGGGATCCGTTTCAGAAAAGGGTAATGGAAAGCTGCGACAGGTTCTTGTCATAACTCAGTTTGCACTTTCAATACTGATTGCAATTACCGCAGTTTTTATGTACATGCAGTTAAGGCACCTCCAGGATGCGGATCTGGGATTTGATAAGGAAAACCTTATTTGTATTCCCATGATGGGAGATATGAATCCTAAATATAATTCTCTCAAGAGTGATCTATTGAAAGAAATACTTATTCAGGGAGTTACGGCAGCCAGGAGCAACCCGGTGCGGATTGGCAGCAATTCAGGAGGTGCAAGCTGGGAAGGCAAGGATCCCGAGAAACACGTACTGATTGGCACCAATGCCGTTGATTATGATTACCTTGAAACGATGAAGATGGAACTTAAAACAGGCCGTAATTTCTCACGAGAGTTCCCTTCCGATTTTGCAAAAGATACAACAGGCAATTTCCTGGTCAACGAGGAGGTGGTTAAGATCATGGGAGTCGACGACGCTGTGGGTAAAAGCTTCAGCTTTATGGGTATAAGAGGAAGAATAGTGGGAGTTTTGAAGAATTTTCACTTTAAAGGAGCCGACCAGCCGATTGAACCGATTGCTTTTGCATTGACTGATCCAGTACGTCTCAGCTACATACTCATCAGACTTGCCCCGGGAAATATTCCAGAAGCTCTAAAAACAGCGGAGAATGTGTGGAATAAAGTGATTCCCGAATACCCTTTCGATTATTTCTTCCTCGATGAGGATTATGATAATCTATTCAGAACGCAGCTTCGTCTTACCAGGTTGTTACAATACTTTACAATACTCGCAGTAATAATAGCCTGCCTTGGACTATACGGATTATCGGCATATTCAGCTGAAAGAAGGACTAATGAGATTGGGATCAGGAAGGTGATGGGAGCCGGTACTCTGACAATACTGTATTCGATGATAAAGGAATTTATGGTACTTGTTCTTATCTCGTTGATTGTTGCACTTCCGGCAGGCTGGATCATTGTTGGAAAACTTCTCAACCAGTTTGCAAACAGGATAGATATGAGCATCCCTGTCTTTGCCGTAATAGCAGCAGGGGCTCTGGTACTTGCGCTTGTAACCGTTAGCTTCCAGGCATTTAAAGCATCATTAATTAATCCTGCAGAAGCACTAAAAGTTGAATAATCAATAATTTTCAATATGTTAAAAAATCTTATTGCTTATAGTTTAAGATCCTTCAAGCGTCAGCGATCTTACGTAATAATTAATATACTTGGACTCTCCATTGGTATAGCCTGCAGTCTGTTGATTGCCCTTTTTGTAATAAACGAGGCAAGTTATGATAAGTTTAACGTAAAGAAAGACAGGATCTTCAGGACCATCCTTAATGGGAAAATAGGAGGTCAGGAAGTAACAATTTCTACTTCAGCAGCAGTTATGGGTCCTACTATGATAAAGGAGTTCCCTGAAATCGAGGACTTTCTCAGAATGACAGGAACCGGACCTACCGTAGTTGAATATAACAGCCAGGTATTTACTGAGGAAGATCTGATTGAAGCAGATTCTTCATTCTTCAACTTTTTCACGATACCAGTTCTTAAAGGAGATCCGACAAATATGCTTAATGCACCACATAAAGTGGTATTGTCGGAATCAACAGCAAAAAAAATATTTGGGGACGAAAATCCAATCGATAAACCAATAAAAATTGGATCGGACACTGTTCGGTATATTGTGTCGGGGGTGATGGGCGATGTTCCCGGAAATTCTCATTTTGAGGCAAATATGGTTTCTTCCTTTATGACCAATCCACGATCCCAGAATCCGATTTGGCTCAGTAACAGCTTCAGTACTTATTTCTTACTAAAACCGAATACAAGCTACGATAAAGTTGAAGAAAAGATTCCAGCTATGCTCGAAAAATATCTTGGACCAGAAATCCAACAGTATATGGGAATAAGCCTGGAAGACTTTCTTTCACAGGGAAATAAATACAGGTTCTATCTTCAGAATCTTGCTGATGTGCATCTCGATCCATCAATACAACAGGAGTTCAAGGCTGCGGGCGATCCGAAGTACCTGCGTATTTTTGGCAGCGTTGCGATACTTATTGTTCTGATTGCAGCTGTTAATTTCATGAATCTTTCAACCGCGCAGGCCTCCAGGAGAGCAAAGGAAGTGGGTATTAAAAAGATTTCCGGATCAACAAGAGGCATGCTTATTACCCAGTTCCTTTCTGAGTCCTTTATACTTTCTCTTATTTCATTGTTTTTCGCTCTGGTTTTAATAAAAGTCACTCTTCCCTATTTTAATGATTTGCTTGGTACCGATCTGACAATGGGCCTTTTCAGCAACTGGTACACAATACCTGGTCTTATCCTGTTTACTGTGATTGTAGGATTTCTTTCAGGTAGTTATCCAGCTCTGTTCCTCTCGTCTATCAATCCCTATGAAGTTCTTAAGGGGAGTGTGAGGAATAGTCAGAATAACGGAAGGCTCAGACGCATCCTTGTTGTTTTTCAGTTTGTTGTATCGATACTTCTGATTATTGGCACATTGATAATGTACCGGCAGATTAATTACATGATCAACAAAGATGTTGGCTTCAACAAAGAACAGGTAATTGTTATTAACAGGGCAGGGGCTGTTGGAGGAAAAATGAAATCCTTTAAAGAGACTGTAAAGAATATTCCCGGAGTAATCAATATATCAAGCTCCACTGCAGTTCCTGGCCGGGTAAACAATAATAATGGTTATATGATTGAAGGCAGAAAGGATGAAACATTTCTTGCAGTAACCACCTGGGCTGATTATAACTTTTTGGAAACCTTTGGAATGACGCTTGTTTCGGGAAGAAATTTTAATGAATCTTATTCATCTGACCAAAAGGCGTGCTTAATTAATGAGACAGCCAAAAAAGATTTTAATATCACAGATATCGAAAAAGCACGATTCATGAATCCTGACGATTCAGGTAAAATGGGATATATTCCTATTATTGGAGTTGTGAAAAACTTTAATTTTGAATCTCTTCGAAATCCCATAGGCCCTTATTTAATCAGGTTTCAGAATGAAGGTATGATGTGGGGTTATATTTCGGTCAGGTTATCACCACAAAGTATCTCAAAGACTATCAGCGAAATCGAAAAAGTATGGAAGGAGTACGTATCAAATAATCCTTTACAGTATTACTTTGTTGATGAGGATTTTGAGAAGATGTACATCCAGGAAAAACAAAATGCCCAGATGGCAGTTATCTTTTCAATACTTGCAATATTTGTTGCCGCAATCGGGCTTTTCGGGCTTACCTCCTTTACTGTTGAACAAAGAACCAAAGAGATAGGAGTAAGAAAAGCTATGGGCTCATCTTTAAGGGGTATATATTTTGTGATTTCAAGGGAGGTTCTTATACTAGTCTCAATTTCGGCTCTGATCGCATGGCCATTAATTTACTATATTGCAGGGAAGTGGCTCGAAAACTTCTATTACAGGATAAACACCGGAGTATTAAGTCTTTTTGCAGGATTAGCCATCGCCCTGAGCATAGCATTAATAACAATAAGTTACAAGATTATGAAAGCAGCCAGTGTCAATCCGGCCCAATCACTTAAATATGAATAATAACCTGGACATTGTTTAAAAGCTGAACCTGTTCCTTGTGTTCGCTGATTGGGATGTTTAACCTGGTTTCAATTGACATTATCCGTCGTACGAAGGAGGTTGGAATACGAAAACCGTCGTACGAAGGAGGTTGGAATACGAAAACCGTCGTACGAAGGAGGTTGGAATACGAAAAATACAGGGTGCTTCGTTTGAGGTGATAACAGAAAACTATTGAATGTTCACGAAGTTTTCAGGTCAATACATTTTATTTATCAGCTGACCTATTTCATCCCGCTTTTTAAGGGGGAAAGTGTAGTTCTTGCCATCCCGGGTCACTATATTCAACCCCTTTACAGGGAACAATCCTTTTTTATAAAAAATAACCTCAAGGATATTTTCAAAAAGGATTTCCAGGTTAGAATAATTGTAATCCTCTGTCAGCGGCTTAAAATAGATCCTTTGATTGGTTACAATGAATTTGCCGTTAACTGTCTTGTTTTCAACGACCTGATTTGTGTCTCCGGCGTTCAGGACAACCTCGTTGGGATTTAATTTGACTGTCATTTTGCCTGTTTTTTATAAAGACGACTGTCATAATAAAATGTTGCAGAGAAATCTAGGAAAATGAATTTTTTTTAAAAGATGGCCTCTCCCCCTAAACTCCGGGCTGTTTTAAAAGTTGAAATCCATCAACCGCAAAGTTCGCAAAACAACCCATTGGGGATGGGGTATTTTTATTGTCAAATTATTAGACATAATTTATTATATTGGCATTCAAATTCCCGCTTATGGTAAAAGAGACTGCGAAACTTATATACGGTGCTTCTCCGACGATGATAAATGTTCTTAACATCGTCAGGAAGGTTGCCGCAACAGATGCCAATGTGCTGATCACTGGCGAGAACGGCACCGGCAAGGAGCTTATTGCATCCGAAATACATAACCGGTCAGGGAGGGCAGGGGATTTGATGATCAGTGTTGATCTTGGATCGATACCTGAAACCCTTTTCGAGAGTGAGCTTTTCGGTCATGTAAAAGGCGCCTTTACCGATGCCCGGGAGGATCGTAAAGGAAAATTTGAGCTTGCCGGCAATGGGACTCTTTTCCTCGATGAAATAGGCAATCTTTCACTGAATTCACAATCGAAGCTGCTGAACGCTCTTCAAAGCAGGAGGATTGTCAGGGTTGGCTCAAACAGGGAGATACCTGTTGATATACGGCTGATAAGCGCCACAAACTGTGATCTTATTAAAATGGTAGCCGAAGGCAGGTTCAGGGAAGATCTCCTTTACAGGATAAATACAATTGTCATTGAGGTTCCTCCCCTGCGCGACAGGGTCGATGATATACCGATACTTGCAAATCATTTTCTCAGATTTTATAGCGAAAAATATGGCAAGATCCCAATCAAGTTCAACACCCATGCTCTTGAGAAGCTCGCAAATTACACCTGGCCCGGCAACGTGAGGGAGTTACAGCATTCTATTGAGAAAGCCGTAATAATGAGTGACTCCTCCATACTTCTGCCCTCCGATTTTGAGTTCAGACAGATTCAGAGGACCACACATCAGAGTGAGAATACGCTGGAAGAAATAGAAAAGAAGTCGATACTGGAAAGCCTTAAAAGGAATAACAACAACCTGAGCGAAGTTGCAAAAAAGCTTGGGATAACCCGGCAAACCCTTTACAACAAATTACGGAAATATAATAAGGACATGCCATGGCATGTCCCTGACCCACATGAATAGAAACATGCCATGGGGTGAATAAGGACATGCCATGGTATGGCCCTACACAATCTGGCCATCAAACAGATTTACAATCCTGTGTGCATATCCGGCATCCCTCTCTGAGTGGGTTACCATGATAATCGTTGTTCCCTCTTTATTTAGCTCGCAAAGAAGATTGATCACCTCAATACCGTTTTTTGAATCAAGGTTACCTGTGGGCTCATCTGCAAGGATCAGCCTTGGATTTGCCACTACGGCCCTGGCAATTGCCACTCTTTGCTGCTGACCGCCAGACAGCTGCTGAGGGAAGTGCTTTGCACGATGGGTTATTTTCATCCTGTCGAGGGCCTCTTCAACTTTTTTCTTTCTTTCGCTGGTTTTCATCTTAAGGTAAATAAGCGGCAGCTCAACATTTTCAAAAACATTGAGTTCGTCAATAAGATTGAAGCTCTGGAAAACGAAGCCGATATTACCCTTGCGGAATACTGTCCGGTCGCGCTCTTTCAGGTTTGCAACTTCGGTTCCGTTGAACAGGTAGCTCCCTGAGGAGGGATTGTCGAGCAGGCCAAGAATATTCAGGAGAGTCGATTTCCCGCACCCCGATGGTCCCATAACTGCAACATATTCTCCTTCCTTTACGTTCAGATTGATTTTATTGAGAGCAGTGGTCTCAACTTCTTCGGTTCTGAAGATTTTTGTTAATTCATTAGTCTTGATCATGACATTTATTATTAGTGAAAATTTAAACCTGTTATATTGCCGAAGGCGAGCTCGGCGAAGCCAATCCGCAAACCGCAATAATTTAAACGATTATTTCTTAAATACCAGTTTTTCATTTTTGCCAAAGGTCTCATACCCCGACACTATAACTTTCTCACCAGGCTGTAGCCCTTCAAGGACCTCATAGTATTTTGGATTCTTCCTTCCAACCGAAATATTCCGTCTTGTTGCAAACGATTCTGAAGGATCAAGTACAAAAATCCATTGCCCCCCTGTTTCCTGGAAGAATCCGCCTATCGGAACCATCACCGACACTTTAGGCTGTCCCAGCTGAAGGCTGGTGTAATATGTCTGTCCGGTTCTGATATTATCCGGCATGCTGTCGGGGAACACCATGTCGATTTCGAAGGTGCCAAGCCTGACTTCGGGATATACTCTTCGGACCACAAGGTTGAACAGGCTTCCCTGCCTGTCAATCGTCGCATTAAGCTGGGTTCTGACTCTGTCGATATAGTGTTCATCTATCTGAGCTGTGACTTTATAAGATGTAAGTACATTGATCTGCCCCATATTTGCTCCACGGGAGATCGATTGCCCGATCTCAGGGACCAGAAGTCCAAGCTGACCGTCGACAGTTGCCTTTACATTGAGGTTCTCTACTCTTTGCCTGACCAGAGACAGGTTACGGCGCATATTCTCAAGGTTTCCTTTCAAGGTTTCTACCTGGACTGACCGGAATATTGAATCCTGCCTTTCCCTTTCGAGAAAAAGCTCGCGTGAACTGAGAGCCATGTCGAGATCCTCCCTTGACCTGATATATTCTTCCCGGCTTATCAGACTGTCTTTTATCAGGACGCTGTTCTGCCTGTAGATACGCTCCTTCCTTTCAATATCATATTTCAGGCTTATCAGTTCTCTTTTTATTGATATTCTTTCCTGTTCCATTGTTACCTGAGTGTTTCTCAGGAAGTTTTCCTTTTCGGCAAGCTGGGCCTCACTGTCGAGGATATTCAGGTACAGATCAGGATTGCTCAACCTTAAGATGATATCGCCCTTTTTCACCATAGAGCCCTCTTCAATAAGTATTTCCTCAACACGTCCGCCCTCCTGGGCATCAAGAAATATAATACTTATTGGTTCGACGGTACCCGGTACGGTTATGTAATCGTTGAACTGGTCCTCAATAACAGCTTCGATTATCAGCTTTTCCTTTTCAACTTTATACGTTGATGTCCGGTCCGTAAAAAATGCCATATAGAATAGCACCAGTATTATCAGTCCGAAAACAATATATCCTATATGTTTTTTCTGTAATCCTTTTTTCTTCGGAATAGCTTTGTCCATTTTTTCAAGAGGTGTATCCATTTCAGGTCAGTATATTTTAATTGTTTATTATATTTTCATATTCTCCGGTAGTATAGAACTGGATCGTAAGTCTCCTTATCAGCAGCTGAAGCCTTGTTCTCAAAGCTTCCGTTTCAGCTCTGAAAAGTGTTGTTTTAGCTGCCGAATAGTCAGTTACATCAACCAATCCGGCTTCAAATTTTTTCTCCACAGCATCAAATGATTTTATGTTGTATTCTTTATTCCTGACAGCGGCAATATATTCATCCCTGCCCCTGTTATAACTGAGGCTGGCATTTTCGATGTCAGTGTATAAACTGTTCTTTTCCAGTTCGAGCTTTAATTCTGTATCATTCCTCCTGATTTTTGCCAGCCTGATATTCCTGCCAGAAGTGTAGTTGTTGAATATCGGTATATCGAGCGACATATAGAGAGCCTGGCTGTTATTGTTCTTCAATTGATCAGTGAATGAGTTTTGTTGGGGAACTCCTTCGCTTATCAGCTTATAATATCCCGTATATATTACACCTCCCACTGACAGTCTCGGGGAGAGATTGCCCCTTGCAGCTGCTACCTGTCGCTTTGAGGCCATGAGTTCGTAGTTTATCGCCTTCAAACGTGGAAGTGTCCCGGAAGATATATTGTAGACACTGTCGACATCATATCTGTCATCAGTAATAAGGGTGCTGTCCAATTCAGGCATCAGGATATCAAATTCGCTGCCTGGTTCAAGCTGAAGAAGCTGTTTCAGGGAAGTTACAGCCTGATCGGCAGTATTTCTGGCAATAGTGTATGATAACCTGTCCTCCGAAGCTCTGCTTTGAAGTTCATATTGTTTTGAGAGTGCTTCTTTACCTGTTTCCACCATTTTAGTAATTCTGAAAAGCTGCTTCTCTGAAAGTTCCAGCTGCATTTTTGCCGCATCTTCGAGCCCTTTTGCATAGAGTACCTGGTAATATACTCCAAGGATATTGACAATGAGGGTGTTTCTGTTTACTTTCTCTGCCTCCAGTCCTGCTTTTACCATGAACTTGTTTGCAGAAATTGTGTTAAGTGCTGCAAAGCCGCTGAAGATGGTTACTGAGGAGCTCAGTGAATAAGAATTGCTGAGGTTTTGTTCAAATGTGATCAGGTTTGTAACAGGGTCGATCGATCGACCGAACCCGAGCTGGACATCCGAACCGAAATTGAGAGAAGGAAGCAGATTCATCCTGGCTTTAAGTAAATCAGTTTCACCCGATTCGGTCTGAAGCATCTGCCTCTGAAGTCCGATATTGTTTTCAACAGCATAATTGATACAATCCTGAAGTGTCCATTTCTTAACTTCCTGGGCAGTGGTTTCGCCGGAACTTATTATTGCGTGTAAAATTATCAACACAATGATTCTTTTCATCACCGGATATTATAGTTAGCAACTTAATAATGCAAAGGTTGTGCCGGTTTTAATAAACCTCAATAAATCAAATTTATACGTGAAATTGCACAAACTAGAATGTAAAATAATAAGACAATATAGTGTCTAATTATCAGACATTAATCTTTTCAGGAAAATAGGTGATTGTACAGGGAAACTGGAAAATCAATTCCCTTTTTTTTTTTAATATTTGATCAGTCTGGCCAAAAATTATTGAGCGTTTTCAATCTAAAACAGGTAAAATAGATTCATTGATAAATAGCGGGCTGACCTGAGG
>DAIUKI010000056.1:0-11200 GCA_036848255.1 Bacteroidales bacterium
GGAGACTTCAGATATTCCGGTAAATGAATAAACCAGCTCCCGCTCACGCTTCGATTCCCAGATATATTTCTTGATAAACTGATATTTGAAATTTCTGATGCCAAGTTCTTCCAAAGCTTCTCTTTTCAGAGCCTCTTCAGCAACCTCCCCTGGACTCATGTGACCGCCGACCGAGGTATCCCAGAAGCCCGGGAGGAGGTCCTTTGTCATGGCCCGTTTCTGAAGGAACAACTCTCCTTTACTGTTGAAAAGATGCATATGAACAACGGGATGTAGGAGCATGCTTTTACCATCATGACACACACTGCGGAAAGCACGGGAGATTTCATTGCCCTCTTCGTCTACTATGGGGAACAGTTCATCAGGGTCGGAGTAATTCATGATACAATATTAAATAAACATTTTATTGTATTCCCATCCTCGTCCACAATTGTGAGAACATGTATCCCTGCCCCTGCAAGAATCTCCGTCTGGTGAATGAATTTGGTTGTTGTCAGATACTTTTCGTCAAGATGCCAGAAGATCTTTTTCGAGGGATTCCTGTGAACAACTTCAGCGATAACCCTTGTCAATTCTCCGGTATGATCCCGGGGAATAAAGATCCTGATCCCCTGGGTCGGATAAATGAATTCCATTACCGGCAGGCCTCTGCCCGTTCCACAACCTGCTGCAAATGGCGGAAGCGGACTGTATTCCGGATGCTTTTGCCTGTAGAAGTATTCCATTGCGGGAGGAAGGACAAACCATGGTTCATTTATGATTTCTGCAACCGGCACACAATCGGCAGTGACCTGCTTTGTTCGCGTCGTGTCGAGATGAATCAGAATGTGATAAGGACAGGCCTCACTCCTTAATCCGTTGATGCAAGCCGGGATTTCCTCCGTTTCATGACAATCGGGTCCTGCCCTGTATCCGCTCTCTCTGCAGACGCTTATCATGGTCAGGGCTTCCAGGGGAGCTTCGAACCATGAACATGTTTTCATAATTCCAACCAGATCAAACAGGATAGGTGCAGCGGCCGAAATACCCGTTAGTCCTGGTCTCCCTTCACCATCGGCATTTCCTGCCCACACACCTATTACATATTCAGGAGTTGTCCCTACGGCCCAGGCATCCCTGAACCCGAAGCTTGTCCCTGTCTTCCAGGCCAGTTCGGGGACCGAGGCGAAAAATTGCCACCCGGTTTCGGTTTCCGGGCGGTTCACTTTACGCAGAGCCTCATAGGTGAGCCAGACCGATCCGGCTGAAAGGGGAGGATCTGTTTCATCAACAGTCTCTTCCTTTTCACCTTTACCTGAAAGAAGCAATGGCGGATGATAATCCTCCCTGACGTATCTCTTTTCAGCGTTATATCTTCCAAAAATCCTGCTCAGGGAGGCATATGCACCTGTCAGTTCCCATAATGATGTCTCGCCGCCTCCCAGTATAAGTGAGAGCCCGTAATGCCCGGCCGGTTTATTGAATGTCGTGAACCCTGTGTTACTGAGCAATCCGAGGAATCTCTCCGGAGTATATTTCTGAAGCATGCTCACGGCCGGTATATTGAGCGACTGTGAAAGAGCCGATCCGGCAGGGACAGCGCCGCTGAAGCTTTGATCGAAATTCTTTGGGGCAAAACCTGGAAACCGTGTTGGAATATCCGGGATAAGGGTATTGGGGAGTATTTCCCCCGATTCCTGCATTCCTGCATAAAGGATAGGCTTGAGTATGCTTCCTGTACTCCGCAATGAACTTATCAGATCAACATCTCCTCCGTTTTCTGATGATCCTTCACCAGTTGAGTTCCCGACATATGCAAGTACTTCGCCTGTTGGTACATCGACAATCAATGCCGCGGAATTGAAGATTAAATTTCCGGAAAGCTCCTTCTGATGCGAACTGATGATTTCAGTTGCTCTCTCCTGAAGGACTGGATCGATAGTGGTCCTGATCCTTTCTCCCCGGTTCCTGAGATAAAAAATGTCGGTAAGATGCGATGCCCCTGAAGGAAGTGGTTTGGGTTCACCCGGAAGAGATTCATCAATTGAAAGGTTAAGGGTAAGCGAATCGATGTATTCTCTTTCATAAAGCCGGTTAAGAAGCTCGTTCCTCTTGTTCATAAGTGTCTCCTGGTTTTTTCCGGGATAGACAAGTGAGGGTGAATTCGGGAGAACAGCAAGCGCTGCGGCTTCTGCCCATGTGAGGTCGGCAGGTGATTTACCAGTATATCTCCATGCAGCTGCCTCAAGGCCCACTATATTCCCTCCGAAAGGCGCATTTGAGCAGTAGATGAGCAGGATATCCTTTTTCGACCTGAAGATCTCCATCTTAAGAGCCTGAAGCATTTCAACTACCTTCTCACTGTACGATCTCCGACTGCCGGGACGCGAGAGCCTTGCAACCTGCATTGTGATTGTGCTTCCACCGCTTACAATTCCTTTTGCCTTCATGTTGTACCTGAAAGCTCTCAGCAGAGCTGCAGGATTTATTCCGGGGTGATAGAAGAAATACCTGTCCTCGAATGTCAGCAATGCCTTTTTAAATTTTTCCGGCACCTTTTCCGGTGAAGGGAACCTCCATTGCCCGTCGCCGGCTATTCTTGCCCCCAGCAGGCTTCCGTCGCGCGCTTCCACCACGGTTGACAGCGGAGCCCTGAACCGTGGTATTGGGGAAACCAAAACCGGGATAATGATTACCCCGGCTATGATCAATAATATTTTTATAGTTTTATATTTCACTGACCGGTTACAATCACCCTGTTTCCGGGGACCCTTGAATAACAATTTTCGGTATACATCGCCTCGCACCATATTGAAGGCTGATAAAATTCACCTCTATATGCCGCATTAAGAATAATTACGAAAGTTTTTGTCTCACCCTGATTAACAGTAAAGTATGTGTTAACCCTGTCGTCCCTTATATCGCGGTAGTCAAAGGCACTCTCCTTTATCCCGTAATTTGCCTCAAACAGACGTGTATTAAGGATCTCCCAGCCTGAAGGAACCATCTGGGTGAGAGCAATATTATCAACGCGGCCAAAGGTTGTATTCGTGACTTTTGCCACCATCATAAAGTCAGTGCCCTGAACGAGATTCCTGTGATCGACAGGCTTCATTTCGGTGTTCATATAATCGATTTTCAGGCTTAATCCCTTGTTGGCCACCGATAAATCTGAAACAAGCGGGATCCCTTTTCGGACCAGGTTAAAATACATTGGCTTTCCCGAGCTATTCTCGGCAACAAAAGAATTGTCGGCCTGTTTTACTTTCAGATTCTTTGAAAAAACCATCTTTGACTCAACACTCTGTTCGGATCTTTCACCATTCATTGTAATACTGAATTTTGCCTCTCCTGAATTATCAGGAGGGATTATTTCCGAATACTTCATGTATGCAAAAAGTCCCCATGCGATCGACTGTGTGCTGTACCAGCTTTCGGTGCTTAGAGCATCACATATCTCTTTTAGCAATGGAAGAGCCTCCTCAGGTTTTTTCAGGACCGAAAGAGTGTAAAGGACAATAGCCTTGTCGCGCAGCGGGCTTCCGTAATAAAAGCTGGCATATTCTTCTTCCGTTTTCAGGTTTCTCATGTCAAGAAGCTCTCCGGCAGCTTCGGGTCTTCCCGAAGTAGCAAATGCCGCGGCAAGGAACCATTTTGCCAGGTATGGGGTATCATTCGATTCGCGGAGCCGGTTCATTGCACCTCTTTCGGGAGAGCCTGCAAGGGCAAGCGCGAAAAGCCTGTATGCCTGATCGTTTGCTGATTGGACAAATTTCGGGTCCTGACGCCACTCCTGGGCAGTTTTCCTCTGGTAGCTCAGCCATTTCCGTTTGAAATCAGACGGTATGCTGTATCCCTTTCTTTCTGCCTCGGTCATGAAATGTCCGGCATACGAAGTGATCCAGTTGTCGGGCTGATAGTTACCTGGCCAGAGAGCAATTCCTCCGTTGTTCATCTGCCTTACGGTAATCTTGCTGATCGCTTCCCTGATATTGACTGAAGCGGTCTCTGCAGTTTTTGTATCATTCTCAGAAAGATCCTTCAGCCAGAGCTGGGGGAAGGCGGCCGAAATTATCTGTTCGGTGCATCCGTGGGGATAATCGAGCAGGTATCCGAGCCGTTTCTCAAGATTCACCGATGGCAGGAGCGAGGCTTCAAGTGTCGCAGAATTAGTACCATCCATTCCGAATGGAACAAATGAGGTTTCCCATTTTTCTCCCGGTTTCAGCAGTTTAAGCTCTGCTCTTGTTTCAGGCGGATTCGGACTCCTGATATCAAGCTCAACTTCATAAACGGCTGACTCGCCTCCACCCGATGCTGTCATTTTGATCTTTGCAATACCTGTCCTGTTGCCTGCAGTGAAAGTAAAATCAATATCTTTTTCCCCTGATCCCGAAACCGGGATGGTTTTGACTCTTTCTTCGAATGTCACCAGTTCATTTCCTTCAGCCATCAGGTCAACACTGCCGATATTTTCCTTTTGTATAAAGAGGGTCACTGGCAGGGCAATTTTTTCCCCCGGACTCACCACCCTTGGAGCTGTGGCAAGGATCATGAGCGGATCTTTCACCGGAACACTCTTTTCGGCAAATCCGAATGCTCTGTCGCTCCCGGCTATCACCATAGTTCTCACTGAACCTGTGTATTGCGGCAATTCAATGCTATGCGTTGCTGTCTTTCCCTGACCCAGCGAGAATGGTCCGAGGAACCTGACTACAGGAATAAATCGCTGGGCCTTGTTTGCGGCCCTGTCTATCAGAGCCTCATCACCGCCGGTTGCAAATATCCTTTCAAGAGTTCCGCCAAATGCTCCCAGGACCATGTCGTAAAGATCCCATGTCTTCACACCAAGCGCTTCGCGGGCATAAAAGTATTTCCAGGGATCGGGTGTTTTGAATCCTGTTATATTCAGAAGCCCCTCATCAACAACAGCTATTGTGTAGGTCATCGGTTTACTGTTCGCCTCGCTCACCTTTATTTCGAATTTCTGCTGCGACCTTATCTGGTCCGGCATAGAGATCTCCGGCTCCAGGTGTGTAGCAGGATCTTCGACCATAACCGGAATGATTCCGTAGAGTCTCATTGGAATGTCGTTGATTGTCTGGGCATGAGGCTGGATCACGGTAACGCAGGCATATACATTGGGCGCCATTTCAGGCCTTGCCTTAAAGCTGACAACAGTGTTTCCCTTTGCACCGGTCGCCCTAAGCTCTTCAAGTACAGATGTTGAGTTTTCGAGAGTGACGATTATCCTTGAATTCTCCGGTGCCGGGAAACTCAGCCTGACTTCATCACCCGGATTATATTTCTCTTTATCGGTATTAATTGACAGGAGGGTGGCTCCTTCCGAATTTCCCTTCATCCCGTATTCCCATGGCCAGTCGATAAGGACTATTTTTCCTGTTGAATGGCCCCCGGGCGATGTGACTCTTATAAGGTACCTTCCCCATTCATTTCTGGCGATATTGAACGAGAATGAACCCTCTCCGCCCGGCGTCGGGATGGTTTTGGTTATGACAGGCTTATACATGTTATTTGCAATGTATGCCGCAAGATCCTCCTGGTCCGATTCCCACCACCACCTGTAGGAGATCTTGTATATTGTAACTTCAGCTTCAGAACCGACAGGATTTCCCATGGCATCAACAGTGACGATGTTCACTTTATTCTCCCTGTCTGTAAAGAGCATCCTTTCTTTTCCTTTTAATCCCGGTAGCTCAATTCCGGCAAATATGCGATATGGTGCATATTTGTATACCGCCTGGGTTATGCTTTCGTCGCCTCCCTTCTCGGCAACCTTTGCGGTGAAGAGTGCATTAAGCATTCCGGGGGAGTTGATATCATCACCCGGATTGAATATCACATCGGCATTTCCGTTTTCATCAACCGATCCCTCGAACATTTTGGAGGTCTCAGAATAGAATTGTATTGAAGGATCGTCAAAATTATACTGACGGTATTTTGGGAATTCTGTTTTAGCCGGTTTAAGGAGATACTCGACCGACGATTTAAGATTACCTGCAGTTGCTCCGTTCAGCCATTTTACATTAAGAGTTCCTTTTGAAGCAGTTCCTGATCCCCCCAGGATCTCCCCCGGGAAATTAAGGTCAATTTTCAGCCTGTTCGGCTTGATGGTCTCGACCCTTACTCTCTTTATAAAAGATGCTCCGCCGATCCTGAAAATCGCCTTATAATCTCCGGTCACTGCATCTGAAGA
The DNA here is from genome assembly GCA_036848255.1 of Bacteroidales bacterium. Classification (GTDB taxonomy): domain Bacteria; phylum Bacteroidota; class Bacteroidia; order Bacteroidales; family VadinHA17; genus LD21. Next base: position 6,197 of record DAIUKI010000056.1, read on the forward strand.
AGTTGCGGTCTTAAAAACAAGCAGATTTTTACCTCCCGATTTCTGAACCTGGTTATCGACCTTCTGCTCAAGCGGATTGATAAGTTCGAAAATCACCGGATGGTCAGCAGGGACAGTACTGTTCATATCTTTCAAAAAGAGTGAAAGATAGATGGAGTCGCCCGGGCGCCAGACATCCCTCTCCCCATAGATAAACGCCTTGATACCTTTCTCAGGCATAATTCCCGACACATCAAAGGAGCTCAGCGAAAGGGATGCACCGTCATTTATTTTAAGATAATTCCGGTCCTTATCCTTTTTTGCAATTATAAGAAACGGAGTCCTTTCGCAGGCCAGCCTGAGAGAACCGTTCTGGTCAGTGTTGCCCGAAATGATCTCCTGAAGCTGGAAATCATACACACTGATGGAAACTTCGCTAAGCGGCAATGCCGTCAGCAGGTCATTCACCATCACGAGAAGGTTATTGTCAGAACCTTTTTTTGCGACGATCCCGAAGTTTGAAGCAAGGATGTTGCGTGTTATCTTCCGGTCGGGATTGAAATAAGCAGCTTTGCACGGATTGTCGCGTTCGCGCCAGTCAAATCCGAATGAATAGTAAAGATAGTCGTCGCTCTCGGAATAATAATTCTCCGGATCATCCCAGAATTCCTGGTTTGTTTCTTCTGCAAGCTTCAGCATCTCCTCATATTTCTTCATATCTTCAGCTTCGGAGCATGGATAAAGGGAATATGATGGCCGTATCGAAAGCTCCACCCTGTACAGTATTCCGGGCTCAGCGTCAATATATTCGGAAAGGTCAATAGTATAGAGGTTCCATCCTGCTGAATTACTGCCTGAAGGGTTTATAAGGTCAACTTTGCCTGAATAAAGAGGACGGCCGAATCTTTTTACCGAATAGCCTGTGTTGATTTCATTCTCCTGAAGGAAATACGGCAGGTTGTTCTCATAGATCCTGATGATCTTCAGATCGACGGCTTTAAGGTTTGCAGCCTTAAAAGGGAAAATAAGATTCTGCGATGATGGCAGTATGACACCGTTTCCTGTAAGTTCAATTGCCGGCATTACCGGTGAAAAATCGATCTGTGTCCTGAACGGAGAGGTGAGTGAAGCGCCATTTATGTTTTTAAGTGAAGATTCGACATTGACTTCTACGGTACCTTCATGTCTTGACGACGGGGAAATGCTCACTATGTTTGAATTGATGCTTAATGACATTTCGTTTGCAGGGGATGTCCATATAAGTCCTTCTGTCTCCTGTGAGGGATCGACAGGGTCAGAAAATACGATATCCATATTCTGATTTTCCCCCTGGTTTCTGATAAAATCGATTACCTTAAACTCCCCTGTAAGCGGGATATTGACATATGTATTGCCTTTCTGGCTGACTTTAGCCTGAGTCCCGTCCCAAGAGAGTTCGAGCTTCTGGGCCCTGTCAGTCCTGAGAATGTCCAAAACCTTGAATTTATGGATCAGTCCGTCGGAATGGTCCCACATCACATTCATTTTTTTTCTTCCCAGCTTTGCCTGAAGGTATGTTTCAACCTCCTGGGATCCAATATAATCGGAAGCCGTAATTTGTCCGTGAAGTGAATACCTGCCTCCCTCCGGTGAGCTTTCAAGCGCCCCGGTGGTTACAATGAAGTCTTTCTTTATTGTCCGGATCCTTATCGGAAATGTCTTCAGGGATTCCTTTACTCCGGTGAGTCTGTCGAGATTCAGCCTGCCTGAGTAAAACGTTCCGGGGTCAAGCGGTTTGACCGGCCTGAACACGAGAGTGACATCGTCTGTCCATTCGGTATTTCCCCTTATGGCAGGTTCAAACATAAACAAACCTGCCGGTGTCTTCCTGTTGGCTTTTAATGCAAATTCAGGAGAAAACCGGATCTCAATTGGAGAATTGACTGATATTATCCCGGAAGTGTATCCTGTTATGTATTCACTGAATCCCTTGTCGATTGGAACAATGATCTCAGAAAGATCCCTTGTTTTCCTGAGAGCCAGCTTGCCAGGGGTATTCTCTGTATTTCCACACGAAGAAACCAAAACTGCAATTAATACCGGAAGAAAAAGTCGGGGTAATTTCATGGGGTCGTATTGATAAGGTAAACTGAAATTAAAATTACGAAATTTTTCAGCCCCCAACCCCCTGAAGGGGGCCAGAAATAACTGAAAAACTGTATGGGCTAAAGCCCAATTGTATAGACGTCTGTAAACCACGGCTTTAAAGCCGTGGTTAGAGGATACACAAAAGAAAAGGACTTTAGTCCTTATGTTTATTCATAGCAATATCCTGTTCCCAAGCTGCCTCGAAATCTGCCCCAGGGCTGTACTAAGGGTATTGTATCGTTGCTGAAGCGTCTGAATTTCATCCTTGTCTCCCTCCTTTACGGCTTCTTCGAGTAATGTCATTATCTCTTTTCTGGCAGCAATAATCTTGTCGCTCTTGAATTTAAGGACCGCATCAGGCACTATTTCCCTCAGCTTCATCTCTTCAGTCTCAACAAAGGTCTGCTTGTTCTTCCAGATACGGCTCAGCTCATGGGAATCAGAAAGGAGATCTGCTGACATACGTGAGATCTCCGGATCTTCATGCTTTACGAAATGCTTGTCTCCCGGGAAGAGCCCCTGCTCTGAATAGAACCTGAAATCAGCAAAAATCTTTGCACAGATCCTGTCATCAAAAGAAAGGTCGTCCGAAGTTATTTCCTTTACAATGTAATCGGAAACGGCAATTGCCTCTTCTCTGCCATCTTCAATGTTGATCCTGCGGTCGAGCTCATTGCTCCCGTATTTGAGGAGCAGCCGGATGATCTCCTTCTCCGAATAGAACGATACGGTTTTATACTGCACCTGCTTAATAGCCTGGACGGGAGGAACCGGCAGGTCCTCAGGACCCGGATATTTATTCCTTTCCTGAAAGGATTTTTGCTGCCGAAGCTTATTTACTTCGTGATAGAGCACAGGTTCGGAGACCTCCATGACGGTACTGCACTCTTTGATATAAACGGTACGGGTGATCGCCTCGGGAATTACGGCGATGGACTTTACAACATCCTTTATCAGGTTGGCCTTAAGAGTGGGATCATTATTCGTTTCTGAAAGAAGAAGCTGTGTCTTGAACCTGATGAAGTCGGTCTCTCTTTCCTTTATGTATTTTGAGAACTCCTCGTTGCTTACTTTTTTTGAATATGAATCAGGGTCCTCTCCTTCGGGAAGCAGGACGATCCTGACGTTCATTCCCTCTTCAAGGACAAGGTCGATACCCCTCAATGATGCCTTGATACCTGCAGGATCGCCGTCATACAGAATTGTTATGTTCTGGGTGAATCTTTTAATGAGCCTTACCTGTTCCTGTGTGAGTGAAGTTCCTGAAGATGCCACCACATTCTCGATGTTTGCCTCGTGGAGCGACATCACATCGGTATAACCTTCAACAAGGTAGCACCTGTCTTCAAGGGTAATTGCCTTTCGCGCCTGATAAATACCATAAACGATCCTGCTCTTATGGTAAATCTCCGATTCAGGTGAATTAAGGTATTTGGCGCTTTTGGGCTCAGTCCTGAGGATTCTTCCGCCGAATCCGAGGACCTGTCCCGAGAGTGAATGGATTGGGAACATTACCCTGCCGCTGAACCTGTCGAAGATCCGGTCCTCGTGCTGGATCGTCAGGCCGGTCTTTACAAGCAGATCCTGCCTGTAGCCGTCTTCAAGTGCTTTTTTTGAAAAGGAATCACGCTGTTCAAAGCTGTACCCTACCTCGAATTTCTTCAGGGTATTCTGCCTGAAACCCCGCTCTTTGAAATAGGCAAGTCCGACCGAAATACCTTCATCCGAATTAAAAAGATTTTCGGTGAACTGACGGGAGGCATAGTTGGTTATGACAAGAAGGCTTTCGCGTTCATTCTCTTTCTCTATCTCTTCCTGGCTCCGTTCCTTTTCGACGACTTCGATATGATATCTTCTGGCAAGATATTTCAGCGCTTCAGGATAGGTGAGGTGCTCATGCTCCATGATGAAGTTGACCGAATTCCCGACCTTTCCGCAGCCAAAGCACTTGAATATTTCCTTGGTAGGTGAAACTGTGAATGATGGGGTCTTCTCGTTGTGGAAAGGGCACAATCCAAGATAGTTAACTCCTCTTTTCTTAAGAGGAACAAACTCCTGGATGACTTCGACTATTTCGGCTGCATCGAGGATCCTGTCTATGGTCTGGCGGTCAATCACAGGTCAAAGATATCAGGAATACGGGTAACCTGAGGACTATTTGACAATTTATATTAACAGGCAAAGGGTTGCTTCGTCCTCCTTAGTCGGACTCGCAATGACGGTGGTCAATGGGTACGATGGTGGTCAGGGCAAAGGGTTGCTTCGCCCCGCTGCGCGGTACTCGCAATGACGGTGGACATTTGGTGAGTTGGTGGTCAGGGAAAAGGGTTGCTTCGTCCCGCTGCGCGGTACTCGCAATGACTTTGGACTTATGGCAAGCCTGCAAAAGGGCAGGGTCATTGCGAGGAGTCCCGGGTCCCCGGGACGACGAAGCAACCCTCCCGGGCTTATTGAAACTCACTTAAGTCGGTCCATCCCGGATTAATACTGTTTATCAGATCTACCTTTTTTCCCCGACTCCCACCCTTTATTGCCTTCTCCCTTGCAATTGCTTCACCAATAGTATCGTACATCTCGAAGTAAACAAGTTTATTTAGGTTGTACCTTGCAGAGAAACTATCCGGATGCTTCCTGCCTTTATGCTGTTCAATCCGTTCCTTCAGATTGCTGGTCACTCCCGTGTAAAGGACCGAATTATGCTTATTTGTCAATATGTAAACAAAACCTTTCAATTCACTTTTGCTCAAGTAATCTTTTTGTCAATATCTCAACACCTTTAGTTGCAGGTTCCTTTATTACTTCAACTTTCCTGTTGATTGGCACATAAACCTCATTTGGATCAATAAGCCACAATAAAGCCCCGGCGGGAGCATGCTCGATTAATCCTGCGGCAGGGTA
>DAIUKI010000057.1:0-10989 GCA_036848255.1 Bacteroidales bacterium
AAAGTACCGGAAATACAATCAATCCGAGACATGTGTGCAGAAAGATATTTTTAAAAGGAAAATATCCCCCGATATTGATCCTCACGAAGAGAGCAATTCCAAGAAAAACGATGCAGGATGACCAGAAAAAAATCATCAGACCCGATTTCCTCCTTATGTAATCAAGGACGAATGTTATAAGATCGTCGTAAGGTATTTTGATTATTTGTCTGTATTTCGACTGATCCTCAAGGTCTTCAACACGCAACGCCATAAGAGAAGCTTTCCTCAAATTTAGCTTTTTGAGGAAGCAATACAAAGGATATTAAAATATAAAAACGTTTTTGCTATTTCGGGAAATTAAATCTGCTGACAAGTTCTTTAAACCTTGGTTCATTGAAGAGAGGTTTATATATTTATTTCACTGGGATTCACCCCGAATTCTTCGGAAAATACCTTACTGAAATGAGAGAGATTCTTAAACCCTGTGCTGTACGCTGCTTTTGTAACTGTCGTATCCGATCCGGTCAAAAGATCCTTTGCCTTATGAAGACGGAGAGTACGTAAATAATCATTGGGAGTTTTGTTTGTAAGCGACCTGAATTTACGGTAGAATTGAGTACGGCTCATGGCCATCCCGTTACACAGACTCTGGATATCGAAAGTTTCATCGCTGAGATTGGATGTCATTATTTCGCGGCATCTTTTAATGAATGTATCCTCTAGCTGAAAGTCTTTCTCAGAGTTAAGGGAAAGATGCCCCACCGATGCGTAACGCTCCTGAAGTTTTTTTCTGAGACTAATCAGTGATCTCAATTGTACCAGCAGTTCTTCCTTGATGAATGGTTTTGCCAGATATGCATCTGCCCCTTTCTCAATCCCTTCGATCCTCGATGCTATATCAGCCTTTGCTGTCAGCAAAACCACCGGAACGTGGCTCGTCCTGAAATCGCTCTTGACAATTTTCAACATTTCAATTCCGTCCAGTACCGGCATCATGATATCGCTCAGAATAATATCAGGGATGAACTCAATTGCTTTATTAATACCCTCCTCCCCATTTGCAGCAATTAAGATATTATACTCCTTTTCCAGGAAGGTAACCATGTAGCGGACAACATCCCCGTTATCTTCCACAACAAGCAGCATGGGTTTCGTGTTGTGGATGGAGTTATTAAAAATCGATAAAGAATCCATGGTGGTCAAAGGAGGGAGATTTTCGGTTATCCTGTTCTTAAGTTCATTAAATCCAGGAACCTCCTGCATGGGTGCATGAAATGTTGCCGGGAGTTCAACTGTGAATTCTGTTCCTTCGCCATAAATACTTTCTACTGTAATAGTTCCATTCATCAGTTTCACAAGTTCCATGGTGAGTGCAAGTCCTAGTCCGGATCCGGGACTATTCTCATTCACCCTGTAGAAACGGTCGAAGATAAATTGAAGATGATCTTCAGGAATACCGGGACCGTTATCACTTACACATATTTTATACTTTGTTTGGTCTATGCCGGCAATTTCAACAATAACCTTTCCATTATTCTGCGTGAACTTAAGTGCATTGGTAAGAAGATTCGAAATGATCTGCATAATCTTTTCCGTGTCGTAATCCAGGATCATATCCTGATCACAAGGAATGAAGTTAAGCTCTATCTTCTTTTGTTCCGCGAATGACCGGAACAATTCAACTATATATTTTATATAATGTACAATATCTCCCCTGACCATCCTTATAGTCATTGCCCCGGCCTTTATTCTGGAAAGGTCGAGCATCTGGTTCACCAGCCTGAGAAGGATCTTTGCGTTACTGTCAATTTTCCCGTTTCCTTCAGCAAGCCACTTGTCAGGATCATCAAGCATCAGATCATTCATACCCATTATTATTGTGAGGGGCGTCCGGAACTCGTGGGCAATACTTGTGTACAGCTTTGTTTTTGACTCAACCAGCTCCTTAAGACGGTTTGACTCAAGTTGTTCAAGTTTTACACGCTGCGATATGAAATTAATGACAAAGACCATGGCAAAACCTGAGATCCAGAGCAGGTTGATAACAAAGAGTGAAACATTTACAGCCGGCGTCATTTCAGGTGGTATACTCAGCCATGGGTGAAGAATGCCGGCAAGAATAACAGTTAAAATATAAATTATGAAGATCCCGATGGAATGACCTCTTTTCTTGAAATTAAGAGAAAAGAAAACAAGTGCCAGCCCGACAAAAATAAGACCTCCCGAATAAGGTATTCCTCCCAGTTTCAGAATGCAGTAGAAAGTCGTCAAAGCGACAAGAGTCTGATTCAGGAACAAAAACCATAACCTATCCCCACCTCTGAACCGACGAGATAACAACGGATAGATGACCCCTTGAAGGAAAATAAGAAAAAGAAAGAATCCATAATAAATCAGTATCCTTAGTTGAGGAAAGATGATATGGTAGGCAATTGTCAGCAGTAAGATCATTGAAGTAACTGAGACACTAGCTATCCAGTAAATCTTTTTCTGGACAATATTTTCCTCATCAACCCCCTGGTTGGTGAGGATTTTAGTAATCCATTTATCTGCTTTATTAAGAAAAGTGGATCTCAAAATAATGCCGGATTATTACTGAGTATATATTACTTATACAATTTAGTAAAAAGAATTTGAATAACAGAATATCTATTTAATTTTATTCTGCATCAGTCTGCACTTTCATCATAATCTACCGGTTTACCAAATGGCCCGTAATTTGATAACTTTGCAGAAAAGATATTCTATTGCGAATTATCCTTTCAATATTGATATCCCTTATTTTACTGGTCAATATTTCAGGCCAGAGTGATACCGGCAAACAATTGATTGACACTCTTCCGGGAAATTATTACCAGCTGCATACGGTTGAACGCGATGGTATAAGCCTTCCCGAAATAGACATAAAGCAGGTGGTGATCATCGGACGTCCCACCACAGCAAGGAAATTCCCGTTCAACAGATATCAGCGGCTTATCTATAACCTGAAGAAAGTTCACCCGTATGCACTCGTCATAAGGGCAAAACTCAACGAGGCAAATGATCAGCTTATGAGAATTTCCGATGAAAAAGAAAGGAGAAAATATCTCAGGCAATTCGAAAAAACCCTTTTCGGTGAATACGAGGATGATGTCCGTGATATGACAATAACCCAGGGTAAACTGCTTATCAAGCTCATTTACAGGGAAACGTACAATACTTCTTACAACCTTATCAGAGAGTATCGGGGAGGTTTCTCAGCTGCCTTCTGGCAGGGTATTGCACGGATTTTCGGGACGGACCTTAAGGCAGACTATGATCCGTTCGGCGAAGATGCCGTAATGGAAATTATACTGAATGAAATTGAAGCCGGAAATCTTTAGGAATCCTGTAACACCGATTCAATGAAAAGACTATTTATTGCAATTAAAGCAGAGCCGGAAGGAGATCTGCTGAAGATGTTCTCATCCCTGAAGTCTTTGCTTGGAACAGAAAACATCAAATGGGTCGATCCGGTCAATATTCACCTGACCCTTGCATTTCTCGGAGATACTGAGGAGAAGCGGATCGGCTTTTTGCAGCGCATGCTTGAAGAGAAATGCTCCGGTTTTGGAGTATTCGATTTTACTCTCAAAGGCGCAGGTGTCTTTAAAAGCTACAGGGATCCCAGGGTGATATGGGTGGGAATCAGATCACCGGAGAGGCTGACAATGCTGTATAACACTATAGCTGAAGGCTTAAAGCTCATTGGATTTGAGCTTGAAGAGCGTCAGTTCAAGCCTCACCTCACCCTAGGCCGTGTTAAATCGTGCAGGGATACAGAAAATCTTAAATCAGTTCTTGAAAAATACCGCGACCAGGAATTTCAGATCATACATGTAAATGAAGTGATCCTTTTCGAGAGCATTCTTTTACAAACAGGACCTATTTATAGACCGTTAGGAAAGTATAATATAGCCGTAGGCGCCGATTTGACTTCGTCGAGCTCGTTCCGCTGAAGCGGAACTCGGTTGTAATCGGTGCCCGAAAATTAAAAGCACACGGATTGCAAATCCGCGCTAGCGGATATGCTAGGTGCCTGAGAATTAAAGCACGGATTGCAAATCCACGCTAGCGGAAGTACAAAGATTTCTATTATTTTTGCTTTCTTTGCCTGAACAAACCACCTGATTTTTTGATGACAGATTCATTTTTGGCCAAAGGGAAAAGGAAAAAACTTGTTGATGAGCTGAGGCGCAAGGGGATAGACGATGAGGATGTGCTCAGGGCAATAAACAAGGTGCCAAGGCACGACTTCATGGACCCTGCCTTTCTAAATCATGCGTATCTCGACAAGGCTTTCCCCATTTCATCAGGACAGACCATCTCACAGCCATATACTGTTGCTGTTCAGACTGCCCTTCTTCAGGTAAAAAAGAGGGATAAGATACTTGAGATCGGAACCGGCTCGGGATATCAGTGTGCCGTCCTTTCAGAAATGGGCGCCAAAGTCTATACTATCGAACGTTACCGGGAGCTCTACCTCAAAGCCCAGAGAACCCTGGCATCGCTCGGATATACTGCCGACTTCTTCTATGGCGACGGATATGAAGGGAAACTTCAATACGGACCTTTCGACGGTATTATAATAACTGCAGCTACAAAAGAGATACCTGAAAAACTACCTCCCCAGTTGAAAATAGGAGGTAGGATGGTTATTCCCATTGGAAGCGCTGAATCACAGGTTATGACTCTTATCGTCCGGAAAGGGGAGGATAATTATGAATATTCTACACACGGAAGTTTTGTTTTCGTGCCAATGCTCAAGGGAACTGCAAGCGAATAATTGATTTCACATGGAGATATACAGGTTTGTTTTCAATCCGATCGATGTTAATACCTACATTTTAGCTGATAATTCAGGCGAATGTGCAATAATTGATTGCGGATGCTATGACTGTGATGAATTCAGCAGACTTACGGACCTTATTGATGAAAAGCAGCTCAGACCTGTTTTGCTGCTGAATACCCATTGCCATCTCGATCACATCTTCGGCGACAGATTCATGCTTGAGAAATACAATATTGGAGCATTCTGTCACAAAGATGATGGCTATAACAGGAAAAAGGCAGTGAACCATGCACTTATGTTTGGTTTGTCAATGGAAGTCCCTCCGGAACCCGCCGGATACCTGACCGATGGACAGAAAATCTCATTCGGACATACTGAGTTAAAATCGCTCCATGTTCCGGGTCATGCAGCTGGAAGTCTTGCATTCTACAGCAAAAATGATAAGGTTGTTTTCACGGGCGATGCCCTTTTTGCAGGAAGCATTGGAAGAACTGACCTTCCTGGAGGAAATTATGAAACTCTCATAAACAGTATAAGGAATAAATTGTTTACTCTTCCCGAGGAGACAATTGTTTACCCGGGACACGGGAATGAGACCACGATCGGAACTGAGACCAGAACAAATCCCTATTTTAATTAACAATAGCAATACAATAACATTTTCATAAAGATTGAACTATATGTCAGCAGATTCTTTTGCCATCCGGCACCTTGGGCCCCGTGATCATGAATTACCCGCGATGCTCAAAACGATTGGAGTTGAAACACTTGACGATTTGTTAAACAAAGCGGTTCCTAAATCCATAAGGCTTGAAAAACCCTTAAGGCTTCCGAAAGCTATGAGTGAGTTTGAATACCTTGAGCATATCCGGACGATTGGCTCAAAGAATAAGCTGTTCAAATCATTTATCGGACAGGGTTACTACGGCGTCGCTCCCTTGTCAGTGATTGTAAGGAACGTCCTTGAGAACCCCTCATGGTACACTTCATATACGCCTTATCAGGCCGAGATATCACAGGGCAGACTTGAAGCTCTCCTTAATTTTCAGACGATGATAATCGAACTGACAGGGATGCAGATAGCTAACGCCTCACTGCTTGATGAATCGACTGCCGCAGCTGAGGCAATGTTAATGATGTTCAATGCCCGCCCGAGGGGCGCCGTCAAAGCAGGAGCTAACAAATTCTTTGTTGATGATGATATATTCCTCCAGACTCTTGATGTTATTGCAACAAGATCCGAGCCATTGGGAATTCATCTTGTAAAGGGAAAATTTGATGAAGCCGTTTTTGATGAATCGTTCTTCGGAGCTTTTATACAGTATCCATCAGCATCAGGACAGATAAGGGATTACAGGGATTTTACTGAAAAAGCACATGCAGCAGGGTTGCTTACCGGAGTTGCAGCCGACCTTATGAGCCTTACCCTGCTCACGCCTCCCGGCGAATGGGGTGCCGATATTGTTGTTGGTTCGAACCAGCGATTTGGTCTTCCAATGAGTTTCGGGGGTCCTCATGCCGGATTCTTTGCAACAAGGGATGAACTTAAGAGGAACATGCCAGGACGCATTATCGGAGTATCCGTCGATGCACAGGGAAACCAGGCGCTGAGGATGGCCCTGCAGACCAGGGAACAGCATATTAAGAGGGAGAGAGCAACCTCCAATATCTGTACGGCCCAGGCTCTTCTTGCCACCATGTCGGGAATGTATGCACAATACCATGGACCTGAAGGACTCCGGAATATTGCCACCCGCATTCAGAGTGCTGCCTGCACAATCAGCTGTGCACTGAAGGAACTAGGATATAAGCAGGTTAACAGCCAGTTCTTTGATACATTGAATGTTGAACTACCTTCAGGACTATCGGACAATGATATCAGAAATCTTTCGCATGCAAAAGGATTCAATTTTTTCTATCCCGGCGGAAATTGTGTCAGACTTAGTACGGATGAGGTGACTACACTTAAGGATGTTAATACTGTTGTGGAGATATTCGCAAAAGCCGCAGGTAAAAAGGCAGAAATCTTTGAATCCTTTTGCGACTGCAATTCAACTGAAGAGAAATTTATTAGAAAATCAGGTTTCTTAAAAGCTGCCTCTTTCCACAAATATCACAGTGAAACGGAAATGATGAGGTATATCAAGATGCTTGAAAGGAAAGATTTTTCCCTTACTCATTGCATGATATCCCTTGGTTCGTGTACCATGAAGCTGAACCCTGCCACTTCGATGTTTGCAATGAGCTGGCCTGAATTCGGCAATATTCACCCGTTTGTACCCCGCGATCAGGCTGAAGGATATTACCAGCTTATGGATGAGCTTGGTGAAGCCCTCAAGGAGATAACAGGTTTCCAGGGAATCTCTTTTCAGCCGAACTCAGGAGCTGCCGGCGAATATGCAGGATTGATGGTCATAAGGGAGTATCATAAAAGCAGTGGGGAAGGGCATCGTAATATAGCCCTAATCCCTTCATCAGCACATGGAACAAATCCGGCAAGCGCCGTAATGGCTGGGATGAGGGTTGTTGTTGTTGAGTGTGATGAGAATGGAAATATCAATGTTGATGATCTTCAGAAGAAAGCTGAAGATTACAAGGCTGACCTTTCGTGTTTCATGATCACCTATCCGTCGACCCATGGTGTTTTTGAAGCCGCAGTGACCCGGATGATCAGCATAATTCATGAAAACGGCGGTCTTGTTTATATGGACGGTGCCAATATGAACGCTCAGGTGGGATTGACCAGTCCGGGTCATATAGGAGCCGACGTGTGTCACCTTAACCTTCACAAGACCTTTGCAATACCCCATGGCGGGGGCGGCCCGGGAGTGGGACCCATTCTTGTATCAGGAAGGCTGGCTGAGTTTCTGCCATCTCATCCGGTTGTAAAAACAGGAGGTAGCCACGGAACGAAAGCTGTTGCAGGTGCCCCGTTCGGAAGCGGGCAAGTGCTTACTATATCCCATGCATATGTTTTGATGATGGGTCCTGACGGCCTTACAATGGCAACCAAATACGCCATCCTTAATGCAAATTATATTTCTGCTTCATTAAAAGACTGGTATAAAACACTTTACACTGGAACAACAGGGTTTGTGGCTCATGAATTGATACTTGACTGCAGGAATTTCAAAGCTGAGGCAGGAATAACCGAATCGGATATTGCAAAGAGGCTTATGGATTATGGATTTCATGCACCTACGCTCTCCTTCCCCGTACATGGTACACTCATGGTTGAACCCACTGAATCGGAATCGCTTCAGGAGATTGATAAATTTATCGTTGCGCTGAAATCGATATGGAAAGAAATTGGTGAGATCAGGGAAGGGAAAGCAGACAAGGAAGATAACGTTTTGCATAACGCCCCGCATACTGCAAAAGTTGTGACGGCAAATGAATGGAACCATGGCTATGACAGGCAGAAGGCAGCATTCCCCTTGAAATGGGTTGCGGAGAACAAGTTCTGGCCGTCGGTGGGGCGGATTGACGATGGGTATGGAGACCGTAACCTGGTTTGTACCTGCGATCCGATTGATTCGTACAGAATGGAGAATTTTAATTTTGTTCTACCGAAATAAATTCTCAAATTTATTGTCACAACTATTACCAGATAACCTGATACATTAATGCGAAATTCTTCATTTGATGATCTTTCAGCTTTAATTGACGGTAAGAAACTCAGTTACCGGCCAGTTGGATTTATTGTTGATAGTCCCTGGATACCAGGCTGGTACGGAATACCAGTAATAGATTATTATGCTTCTGATGAACTATGGCTTAAGTCGAACCTTAAGGTGATAAATACATATCCTGATGTTTGGTTCATGCCGGGTTTCTGGTCGGAATACGGTATGTGTACCGAACCTTCAGCTTTTGGATCGAGGATGATCTTTCTTGAAAACACCCTTCCTCATGCGGAAAAGATCCTGGTTGATATTTCAGATGCTGACAGACTCCCGCAGCCAAATGTCAAAACTGACGGACTTCTGCCATTCATGATCAACAGGCTCAGGCACAGTGAATCTGCAATAAGGGATGCAGATCACCAGATAAGATTCGCTGTGGCAAGGGGGCCGCTTAATATTGCAAGCTTCCTTATGGGAACCACTGAATTCATGATGGCGCTTGCTCTCGATCCGGAGGGATCTCACAGATTGCTGAGGAAAATCACCGGATTTATATGCGATTGGTTAGCCTGGCAGAAAGAATGTTTTCCCTCGGTAAACGGGATACTGATTCTCGATGATATTATCGGCTTTGTGGGAGAATCGGAATTCAATGAGTTTGTACTGCCTTATTTCAAAAAGATATTCTCAAGCATCGGCGCAAAGGTCCGGTTCCTTCATAATGACGCGGAAGGGCTCATCACTGCCGGGCACCTTAATGAAATGGGGGTGAATGTGTTCAATTTTTCTTTCAATCATTCGCTTGGTGAGATCAGGGCAATTGCAGGAGATGACATTATTCTTGTCGGAAATATCCCTCCCAGGGATGTCCTGGCGGGAGGAACTTCGGATCAGGTTGTTGATGCAGTCAGAAAAGCTTCGGGGGAAATTATTAATCATGACCGTATCGTATGGTCGGTCGGAGGCGGAATGCCTCAGGATGTAAAAAATGAAAATATCAACGCCTTTATAGAAACAGTAAAAGAATTAAAATAACTCAAATATGATGTACAAACAGGTAATAATTTTATTCACTGCATTGGTCCTGGTATCATGCGGATCGGGCGGGAGCAAAAAGCAAACAGCCGAAAAATCACTAGAAGAAATGGAAGATAATTACATGGTTAAGCTACTGACTGTCGATCCGGGCCATTTTCATGCCGCCCTGGTACAGAAAACAATGTATCCGCAGGTCTCTCCCGATGTTCGCGTCTATGCTCCGGAAGGACCTGATGTTCAGCAACACCTGAACCGGATAGCATCATACAACACACGGACCGCCGAACCGACTGCATGGAATGAGATTGTATATTGGGGCATTGATTTCTTTGATAAAATGCTTTCTGAGAATGCCGGCAATGTGGTTGTACTGTCGGGGAACAACAGGAAAAAAGCAGAATACATTACAAGATCAATAAATGCCGGATTAAACGTCCTGGCTGATAAGCCTATGATAATATCACCTGACGATTACCCGAAGCTTGAGGAAGCCTTCGCTGCAGCCAGGGAAAAAGGAGTACTTCTGTATGATATCATGACTGAAAGATTTGAAACCACAACTATCCTGCAGAAGTTATTGTCACTGAATGAATCGGTTTTCGGTACCCTTGATGCAGGAAGCAGCAAGGATCCGGCAGTTTCAAAAGTGAGCGTTCATCATTTTTCAAAGATCGTATCAGGTTCTCCCCTTCAGCGTCCGGCATGGTTTTTTGATGTTGAACAGCAGGGGGAGGGCATCGTGGATGTAACAACCCACCTCGTTGACCTGGTACAGTGGGAGTGTTTCCCTGAACAGATACTGAGTCCTTCTGATGTCAAAATAGCTTCAGCAAGAAGATGGCCGACTGTTATTTCAAAAGAAGAATTCAAAGGTGTGACCGGATTCGAAGATTTTCCTGAATTCCTGAAGAAGGATTTAAAGGACGGCAAATTAAATGTTTATTCGAATGGAGAGATAATCTATCAGTTAAAGGGCATATGGGCTAAAGTTTCTGTTACATGGAACTATATGCCCCCGGCAGGAGGCGGTGATACTCATTATTCTGTAATGCGCGGGACTAAATGCGACCTTGTGATCAGGCAGGGCGCTGATGAAAAATTCCTGCCGACTCTCTATATCGTGAATGTCAAAGGATCGTCAATGTCTGATTTCACTGTAAGACTGAAGGAGGTTTTGGGCGGGCTTCCTTATGATAGCTTACAGGTCGAGGAAGTCGACAGCAAAACACTGAGGATCAACATGCCTAAAAAATACAGGGTTACTCATGAGGAGCATTTCGGACAGGTGACTTCCAGATTCCTGCAATATCTCGAAGATGGGAAAATGCCGGATTGGGAGGTGCCGGGGATGATAACCAAGTATTTTACAACAACTTCTGCATTAAAGAAAGCTAAGGAAGAATAATAGCTTTGAGCGTGGGGCGGGGGGCATGGAGCAGAACATTTATTAAGCCCCCTGCCCTCCGCCCCCTGCCTTTTAAAAGAGGTCTTCAATCACCATCGAGTAGAGCTCTCCAAGATCAATTCCTGCAG
>DAIUKI010000058.1:0-10938 GCA_036848255.1 Bacteroidales bacterium
AATTTTTTCAGATATAAATTTCCATCCCACATCCGCCCTGCAGGCTGGCTCCTCGTTGAAATAGCCCACCGGGCTATTTCTTATCACTCGGCCCTATTTAAATTAAGTCTAAATAAGGTGCAATTTTAGCAAAAATAATTACTCTGACCAAAAATTCATTGCAATTCCGATGACGGATCCCAGAACTTTTCATTGAAATTCAGCACTCTGTCATCATCAACGATCAAGCCTTCATTTTCAAGAAGCTGCTGCATTGTCGATGAATTTCCAAAATGGCGCTTTCCTGTCAGAAGCCCGTTTCTGTTCACAACCCGATGGGCAGGGATGAATCCGGGCCCGGTATGGCTTGCATTCAGCGCCCACCCAACCGTTCTTGCCGAACTTCCCGTTCCCAGATAACGGGCTATGGCTCCGTAAGAAGTAACCCTGCCGGATGGGATCAGCCGGACGACCTCATATACCTTGGAGAAAAAGTCAACATCATTCTGCTTTTTCCCAGCCATGACTGATGAATTTGTCTTTTTCAAGCCTGAAAGCAAGATAGTTTATCTTCATTCCCTGCTTCATGAATTTCGATTCATAATGAGTTTTTATGGATAATATTCCGGAAGCGGTCTCTTTTTTATATGACGGATCTCCCTGTCTTGTCAGGATGTTTTCCGAAACAGTTATTTCGTCCGGATCCATCGAATGCATGTCATTTGATGAGAACAGGATTTCCAGTCCGTTATCTGATGCCAGCTGTGCAGTATAATTGAAAAGTTCCATGTTATCGGTTTTCAGATGAATAATGCCATTGTTAATGAGGAAATTGCGGTAAATGTTGAGGAACCATGGACAGGTGAGCCTTTTGTTTGAATTTTTCTTCCCGTTATGCGGGTCGGGGAAGGTGATCCATATCTCATCAATTTCATCCGGGGCGAAGAAGGAGTTAATGAATTCAATTCTGGTCCTAAGGAATGCTGTGTTGCCCAATTGCATTTCGCTGGCAGTTCTTGCACCCCTCCACATCCTTGCTCCCTTGATATCGATGCCTATGAAATTGCATTCAGGGAAGAGTATTGAGAGTCCAATAGTGTATTCCCCTTTCCCGCATCCCAGTTCAAGGATTATCGGATTAATGTTCCTGAAGATGTCCCTGTTCCAGTTACCTTTTATTCTGTGGTCCTTCCAGACCTGATATCCTTGTTCCGGCTGAATTACATTTTCGAAAGTCCCAAGTTCTGTCCAACGGGCAAGCTTGTTTTTTCCCACCTCAGAAATTCTATTTAAGGGTCTTTTCCACTCTCAGTCCAAGATCGTACACCCCCCTGAGGTCTCCAATCCTCATCCCATGCTGGACAGTGATCTGATAGGTTCCTGATACAGGGAAGAATACATTTGATCTGTAGGGCAACTGTAATTCATGGATATCACCGAAACCTTTCCCGTACCAGTTCCCTTTTTCATCTGCAAGATCATAATTAAGGGTATCGGTTATGCTTTTACCTTCGGGAGAAGTTGTTGTTACGAAAAGATATATGTTTCTGAAGGGGTAAGATGATCCGGTCCGAATAATGAAATTGATATTGTTGCTGTTGAGAGTGTCTTGAACCATAAAGCTGAAAGCCGGAGTATTTTCAAGCTTCCAGGTCCTTCCCGGCATTACCGCCGAATCAGTGAAAACGACATTTCTGCCGCAAGAGCTCATAAAAACTGCCGCTGTGAGAAGCAGCAGGCATCTAATTATTCCTTTTGTCATCAAATCTTCTGTTTTTTCTTTTATGCATCTGCCGGCGGTTTGCATTTTTTGATTCCGGAGCATCAAACCTGGTAAGGCTGTTATTCCTGAGCAGGTCCTCCGATACAGGAATCATTCCCGACGATTCATCAACAACCAGAAGCTTTTCCGGCTTTTTCCCCTTTCTGTTCATTGCCTGGATCTCCCTTACCCTCTCAACAGGTACAGGGACAAGGTTAGTGGGTGAATTCGGATCAGTACTGTACCAGTAAAGGCTTTTGTGTACCTCCATTTTCAGAAAATGAGCCGTTGAATCTGCAAGTTCAAGAGGAACATCCTTCGGGGGGAAAGAACGCTGGGCGTCGATATAGCAGTCGAATTCGAAAATGAGACAGCACTTTAATTTACTGCATTGTCCTGCAAGCTTCTGTGGATTCAGCGACAGCTCCTGGTATTTCGCATGAGTGGTAGTGACCGAAACAAAATTGCAGATGTGGGTCGCGCAGCATAATTCACGGCCGCATGAGCCAATCCCGCCAATCCTGCCGGCTTCCTGCCGGGCTCCTATCTGCCGCATTTCAATCCGCACCCGGAATTCATCGGCAAGGACCTTGATAAGCTGCCTGAAATCAACTCTTTCATCAGCAATGTAATAAAATATGGCTTTGGTCCTGTCTCCCTGGTATTCCACGTCTCCGATCTTCATATTGAGTTTAAGTTCCTCAGCAATCTTCCTGGATCTCAGCATCGTGGGAGTCTCCAGCTTTTTTGCCTCCTCCCATTTTATTACATCAACCGCCTTGGCTTTCCTGTAAACTTTCTTCAAGTCATCTGAGGACGGCTGCACTTTGAGTTTCTTGAGTCGCTCATTCAATATTGGTCCGACCATTGAAATTCTTCCGATATCGTGGCCGGGGGAAGCTTCAACAGCAACAATATCACCCACATCAAGCCTGAGTCCGTTGACATTCCTGTAGAAACCTTTCCGGGTATTCTTGAAACGGATTTCAACAATATCAGTTTCAGCCGGAACAAATGAGATATCCTTTAGCCAGTTGAAAGCATCCAGCTTGTTTAAACCGGGTTTATATTTAATATCAGGCATCCTGGGCTCATCGCCATGCAGGCCTGATAAATCTTCGATCTCCGTCATATTAATCTCCTCTTCAGATTTAATCCCGCAAAAGTAGTGAATAAATGAATTACTTTCAATTATTCCCCGATATGTCACCGGCTGATAAGGCGGGTTAGTTTGAGCGCAAGGTCAAGGAAAACTATTTTAGCATTCCCGTTTGCCTCAATATGGGCATGTGCCAGATTAAGCTCATCAGCAAAAGAAGAAATATTTTCCTGATTAATGAATGGGTGAAACTTTGAAGAAAACTCAGCCTCCTCACCAGTCATGAAAACCAGCCTGTTTTTCATCTGATCAAGGGTAAGCATAAGGTTTTCCCGGATAAGATGAAGCGAAAACACAAGAAAGTACTTTTGAGGTTCCCTTCCTATTGCAGCTGCCTCTTCCGACCAGTTTACAATTGAAATGATGTCGCGCTTCCATGCAAACCTCATAAGGTTTTTGAAACGGTCGAGGTTAAGAAGCGATGAATCTTCATTTTCGCAAAGCTCAATGGCTCGTATTATGTTTCCGTTGGATACCCTCGAGATATCATCGGCTTTTGCCTTGTGGATACTGAATCTTTCCAGCAGATACGATGAAATTTCCTCCGTTCTGTAGGCCGGGACCCTGATCAGCTGGCATCTCGAAAGTATAGTCGGGATAACCTTGTCAGGTTCATCCGACACCAGGAGGAAAAGGGTTTTTTCGGGAGGTTCCTCAATAAGCTTAAGAAGCTTGTTGGCAGTTGCCTGATGCATTTTTTCGGGGAGCCAGATGATCATTACCTTGAAATCGGATTCAAAGGATTTCAGGCTCAGTTTCTTCAGGATCTCTGCTGCCTCCGAAGCAAATATAAGTCCCTGGGCATTGCCTGCCTCGATCGAATCGAGCCATCTGGTAAGGCTGAAGTATGGGGAAGCCTTCACAAATTCGCGCCACTGCTCGATGTATTTGTCGCTGACCGGTTCACTTGTTTTCTTGTCCTTTATCACGGGAAATACAAAATGGAGATCGGGGTGGATCATCTTCCCGTATTTTACGCACGATTTGCACGTTCCGCATGAGTCGCGCAGTGACCTGTTTTCACAGCTCACATACTGTGCATAAGCCAGGGCAAGGGCAAGAGAGCCGCATCCTTCGGGACCTGTAAAAAGCTGTGCATGGCTTACCCTTTCCGAACTTACCGAACCGATAAGCTTGCCGATAATTTCCTTTTGACCCGGTATATCCGAAAACTTCATCTTTCAGACCAATTCGGGAATTCACAATGCTGCCAGTGCAGCATCGTAATCAGGTTCTGTGGCAATTTCAGGAACAAGCTGGGTATAAACAACTTTCCCGGCCTCATTGATGACAACTATGCTGCGGGCATAAAGCCCTTCAAACGAACCATCAATAATATCCACTCCATAGGCTCTTCCAAAATCCCTGTTACGGAACCCTGAAAGGGAAATGACATTTGTTATCCCCTCAGTTGTGCAGAACCGGTTATGCGCGAAAGGAAGGTCCTTTGTTATTGCCAGTACAACGACATTGGTTTTTCCGGCTGCAAGCTGGTTGAATTTGCGGACCGATGTGCCACAAGTAGAAGTATCGAAACTTGGAGATATGCTAAGTACGATTTTTTTGCCTTTGAGCTCTGATAATGTCAGATTCCCGAGATCTGATCTGACAAGTGAGAAATCAGGAGCCTCTGTTCCTTTTGCCGGAAGCTTGCCTGATGTATTTACAGGATTACCTTTTAATGTGATTTCAGCCATAGCTTTTTTCTTCAAATTTAGTTAATCTTTTAAGAAGAGGAAACAATTTTGTCCCCAACCCCCCACCAACTTCAACCCGGAGGATCGATTTGAACGTTTTAATTAAGTTAACGCCCGTAAATGATTATTTCCAAAAAAAATGTAGGTTTGCATCAGAGAAATTATTCCGTTTATTAAAATATTTCATCTATGAAAATGATTCAGGATTTCAGTTTTAAAGGGATTAAAACTATTGTAAGAGTTGATTTCAATGTTCCTCTCGACAAGAAAACCGGTGTTGTGACTGACGATACACGTATTAGGGGAGCGCTTCCAACCATAAGGAAGATCCTGGGTGACGGCGGTTCGGTTATTCTGATGTCCCACCTTGGCCGTCCTGAAGGAAGGATGGAGAAGTATTCGCTTAAGCCGGTTCTTCCGGTCCTTGAAAACTATCTTGGACTGAAAGTGCTTTTCGCCGACGACTGCCTTGGTGAATCAGCGGTAAATATGTCGGCAGCCCTTAAGCCGGGAGAGGTCCTGCTTCTTGAGAATGTCAGGTTCTATCCCGAGGAAGAAGGAAAGCCGATACTTTCTGAGACTGCTACAGACGAAGAAAAGAAGGCAGCCAAGGCCGAAATGAAATTAAAGCAGAAAGAGCTTGCCAAAAAGCTGTCCGGCTATGCTGAAGTCTATGTCAATGATGCTTTCGGAACAGCACACCGTGCCCATGGAACAACCGCCGTCATGGCTGATTATTTCCCGAAGGATAAGATAATGTTCGGATTTCTCATCAACAGCGAACTGGCTGCCATGGACAAGGTTCTGAATAACGCCCAGCGTCCGTTCACCGCAATCATGGGCGGTGCAAAGGTATCCGACAAGATCATGCTCATTGAAAACCTTCTCAACAGGGTTGACAACCTTATAATAGGAGGCGGCATGACCTATACATTCATCAAGGCAAAGGGAGGAAAGATCGGAAAATCGCTTTGCGAGGAGGACAAGCTTGAACTGGCCCTGAAGATCATTGAAAAAGCAAAGGAAAAGAATGTGAACCTTTACCTTCCTACAGACAGTCTGAACGGCGACAAGTTTGAAAATGAGGCAAACACCAAAGTCACAGCTGTCGATGCTGTTGATGAAGGATGGATTGGAATGGATATAGCAGAAAAGAGCATACAGGAATTTTCAGAAGTTATCGGGAAATCAAGGACCATTCTCTGGAATGGCCCGATGGGCGTATTTGAAATGGAAAAATTCTCGAAGGGAACAACTGCGGTGGCAAAGGCTATCGCCGCAGCAACTGAAAAAGGCGCCTACAGCCTTATCGGAGGCGGAGATTCCGTTGCCGCGATCAATAAGAACGGACTGGTCGACAAGGTAAGCTATGTTTCGACCGGAGGCGGCGCTATGCTTGAATATATGGAAGGTAAAAAACTCCCTGGCATTGTGGCAATAAGGGGGGAATAGGAAAATATGCGTAACAACCTGTTTTATATTGTGCTTTTGTCATTCCTTTTTCACTGGTCCTGCAAAAAAGATGAACCTTCACCAACTACAGGCACTGTTACAATTGATAACACAACCACTCTCGGCCAGACATACTTTATTTACGGATTTTTGTTCTCAGAGGCCCGTAAAGCATCCACTGCCGATAATCCGCCTCCCGATATTACAATTGACAGCGACGGTATAAACCTTGTGCTGCAGGCTGATAATCTGAAAGACTCATTTAATAAAGCCGGGGAATACAATGATGGTGCCTCGGCAAAAACTGCCTACGACAACCTGAAGTCAGCAACGGCTTCACAGCTGACATGGGAAGGTATTGGAACTCCTGTAAAGGAGCATCAGGTATGGATATACAGGTCAGGTACAAATCATTATGCAAAGTTCAGGATCATTTCCACAAGAACCGGGCCCGGACAGGTCAAGCCCTTTGCCGAGTGCACATTCGAATGGGAATATCAGCCCGACGGAACATTAACTTTCCCCGGTAAATGACTGGTGATTTGCCCGGTCTTATCTTTGACCAGAAAGACGATTCAACTTTTTCGGATGCAGCTCTCAGGATTTTCAGATTCCAGGCAGAGAGGAATCCCGTTTACAGGCAGTTTATTTCAAGTCTCGGAAAAGATGCAGCCCGGATTGAGAATATCCTGGATATCCCATTTATCCCTGCCGAGTTTTTTAAAAGCCTGACAGTGGCAATCGAAAACCTGCCTTTTAAAATCATTTTTGAAAGCAGCAGGACAACAGGCAATGATCCGGGCCGCCATTTTGTCCATGACCTCAAATTATATGAAAGAAGCTTCCTTGGATCATTCAGCCATTTTTACGGTGACCCTTCGGGATACATGATCTCAGCTCTACTCCCATCTTACGGCGAACGGCAGAATTCATCGCTTATTTACATGATGAGAGGCCTGATCAGGGAAAGCAAAAACAAATCGGGCGGATTTTACAATGATATCCCATCGGGTCTTATTAATAATATAAAGAGGGCCAACGCCTCAGGACAAAAGACCTTATTGCTCGGAGTCAGCTTTGCACTCCTCGATCTGGCCGAATATTCCCCTGACCTTTCAGGAACCATTGTTATGGAAACAGGCGGGATGAAGGGCCGGAGAAAAGAGATCACCAGGGAAGAGCTTCATGAAATTCTTAAGTTGAAACTGAATGTCCCCGTAATACATTCCGAATACGGGATGACCGAATTGCTAAGCCAGGCATATTCAGCAGGGAACGGGATATTTCACTGCCCGCCATGGATGAAGATCCTGATCAGGGATCCTCAGGACCCTAAGGCAGTAACCGATGAACCCGGAAGAACCGGAGGTATCAATATTATCGACCTTGCGAATATTTATTCGTGTTCATTTATTGCAACAGGTGATTACGGGAAACTTCATGAAAGCGGAGGTTTCGGGATATCAGGCAGATTCGATAACAGCGATATCAGGGGCTGTAACCTGATGGCAGAATAAATAATGGTCTGCACGACTATAAATATACTATTCGATTGTATCTGGCGCTGGAATAAATTGCAAGAACCAGCTCAACCGCCTTTCGCGCCTCGATCGCATCAATGGCCGGCTGTTGCCCGTTATCGACTGCCTTGATTATGTCGAGAAGCTGGCGAAGATGACCGATATCGCTGATTGCCTTCGGATCGGATACCCCTCCTCCTGAAGAATTGCAGCCGGAGAATTTTTCCCTGATTTTGTCATCGGCACCGGTCTCAACATCAAACTTCCATGTCAGCAGTTTCTCTTCTTCAACTACCACTGAACCGCGAGTGCCCAGGATTTCTATTTTCCGGTAAAATCCGGGATTAACTGCCGTTGATGCCTCTATAACGCCTATCGCCCCGTTCTCAAATTTCATTGTGGCGGCAGCAACATCCTCAACTTCAATGCCCTCATGCCCGATAAGTCCGGTGAATGCACATACCGCTTCGACTTTTCCCATGAACCACCTGAGCAGATCGACGGAATGAATTCCCTGATTCATTACGGCGCCGCCGCCGCTCGACTGCAGGTTTGATCTCCATTTAACTTCTTTGTAATATTCTGCACTCCTGTACCACTTGATATAGGCATCACCCATCACAAGCTTACCAAAACGGCCATCGTCAATTGCTTTCTTAAGTTCAAGATTCACCCTGCTGAACCTCATCGGGAAAATCCCCGAAACCATAACGTTATGCTTTACCCCTGCTTCAATTATCCTGTCGCACCGCTCCAGACTTGTTTCAAGAGGCTTCTCAACAATACAGTGCTTGCCGGCATTTATCGCCAGAAGTGCAGGTTCGAGGTGAAGGCCCGAAGGAGTGCAGATGCAAACCATATCTATACTGTCGTCATTGCAAAGTTCTCCGGCAGTTTCAAACGCCTTGCATTGGAATCTCTGACCGAAAGCTATTGCCTTTTCAGGATTATGATCAAATACTCCTATCAGCTCAGCTTCCATGATAGTATCAATAGCCCTTGCATGGACTTCAGCAATGGCGCCTGCACCTACTATTCCAAAACCGTGTTTCATGGTTTACCTTAAGGTAGGATAAAAAGCATCCTCAATATGCTGTTCTATTTCGAATGACTGCCCTTTTACAACTATTAATATTACATCAAACCTGCTCTCCTTGGTGATATCATATTTCCTGATGTAAGAATCTGCAGCCAGAACAAACAGTTTTTGTTTTTCTTTTGTTATTATATCATTTAGTTCTCCAAGGAACCCTTCTGTCCTCGTTTTAACTTCAGCAAAGACCACGTATTCATTGTTTTCCGCAATAATATCGAGTTCCAGTTTACCGGTTTTCCAGTTTCTGTGCCTTATTTTATATCCCTTTCCCTGGAGGTATTCGGCCGCCTTGTTTTCCCCTTTCACTCCGAGAGTTGATGATTCGCTCATTTCATGCCTGTTTAATGAGAGAACGGTTTTATATCTCGATTAGTTTGTTTTTGATGGCGAAAAGAATGAGGCTTGCAGTGTTTTTGGAGTTTGTTTTACCTAATAGATTGGCTCTGTGTTTATCGACGGTCCTTTTGCTTATGAACAGAGTCTCTGCAATTTCCTGATTTGAAAGACCTTCGCAGATCTTTAGAAGAATCTCTTTCTCCCTTTTTGAAAGATTGGCCGATTTGCTTTCGTTTTCCCTGTGCTTAATCCTTTGAATCACATGATATAATAATTCCTGTGAAAAATAATTACCCCCCCTCCTGACAGTCAGGATAGCCTCCTTTACTTCCGAAATATCCGAGTCCTTCAGGATGAACCCCTTTGCCCCGGCATCAACCATTTTGTTATAATATTCCTCCTCCCCATACATCGACAGGGCAATAATATCTATACCGGGACAGATCTTCAGGCCTTTCCTTGTAGCCTCAATACCATCCATTTCAGGCATGTTTATATCCATGAGTGCAATTTCGGCTTTTGTGTCATGGAGGATCTTCAGGAATTCTTCACCGTTTGAGGCTTCTCCGGTTACTTCAAATTCGGGAAATGCGTTAAGAAGTATTTTCAGGCCGTTGCGAAAAAGCTGATGATCATCTGCAATTATGATTCTTATCTTTTCCATAAGCGCTATTATTCAATTATTTTGATAAGTGCGCTTGTCCCTTTTCCCGGATTGCTTTCAAGGATGAAAACACCATCAACAGATTTAACCCTGGTTTCTATATTTGACAATCCCATGCCCTTCGTATCTTCACTGCCAAGCGAAGCAGTGTCAAAACCGCGCCCGTTATCATAAAACTGCAAGGTAATGAATTTTTCATGCTTGTTTAGTTCGATCTCAATCCTCGCTGCTCCGGAATGCAGTATTGAATTGTTTATCAGCTCGCAGGCTGCACGGTACATGACCACCTCCTTTTCACTTTCAAGTCTGGTGTTCTCCATATTTGATTTAAATTCGATCTCGATGGCTTTTGTCTGATTTATTTTGGCTGTGAAGGCTGACAATGCACTTGAGAGCCCGAAATTCGACAAAACATGAGGGCTGAGGTTGTTTGAAATATCCTTCAGGGTATTGATGGCTTCATTGATAAGATGATTTGTATTATTCAGGATCACTGTGTCGGTGGGATCCTTTATCCCCTCACCAAGCGCGGAAAGCGACATCTTAACCGTCGACATAATGGGCCCCAGTCCGTCATGAAGATCCTTTGCAAATCTCTTTCTTTCATTTTCCTCGGTATTTATAATTGCGCTTATCACCCTTTTTTCAGCCTTCATCCTGTCTATGTCAGCACGCTTGAACGAATAGAACAGCTCACGTATAAGAATGACTCCCGTAATTATCAGAAATGAGATAAGTACGTCAAGCCAGTCATCTATCATTTGCCAGGTATACGACGGTGTCCCCCTGAAATACTCGAAAAGCTGCATTATCTTTCGGATGGCCATAATGGCGAATGAAAGGGAAAGGAGTATCCACGACAGACGGTATTTCGTAAGCTTCATGAACCTGAGTGCAATCGAAGCTGCAATTATCTGCAGGACAATGGAAATTATAAGGGCGATCAGCCTTACCATGACTATAGGAATTATTATGCAAAAATAGGAGTAATTTAAATAACGGCATAACGGAGGCGTGACGGCATTATGGCTTGACGGCTTGACGGCCCCGGTTATGCATAATGCCTTAACGCCTTAACGCCTTAACGCCTTTATGCCGTTACGCCGTTACGCCTTTTTTCCTACCTTTGCAACTTTCAATATTATCAATGAATTATTTGTACAATCTCGGCATTCTGGCATATGTCCTGTTGGTAAGGCTTCTGGCGCCCTTTAATTCAAAAGCCAGGCTTTGGGCGGAAGGGAGAAAAGGCTGGGAAACAATGCTAAAAAAA
>DAIUKI010000059.1:0-10836 GCA_036848255.1 Bacteroidales bacterium
ATACATATAAATAAAATATAAGGCTGCTGATTGAGCAGCCTTTTTTTTCATTTTCCGGGAAAAATATGTGAATTATGTAAAAAAGAAAAACAAATCTGTAATATTCGATCTAGAAATAACTCTGACCTTTAAGGAGATTAATTAGTTCCTAATGGAACAAAAGGACATCATAATAAACTGGCTTTGATTTATAAAAGCTGTTACTTTGATAATGAATTTGTTTAATTACCATAACAAATACTAAAGTTTTTTTATCACTTATACTTCATAAAATGGAAATAGTAGTAATTCTTATCATTGGAGCAGTAGCTGGCTGGTTAGGCAGCACTATTTACACGGGAAGTGGCCTGGGTTTGCTTGGAAACATTGTGATTGGGATTATCGGGAGTTTTGTCGGATACTGGGCCTTGGGGAAACTTGGGGTTGATCTTGGTAGCGGGTGGATTGGTGTCATTCTTACAGGTGCTGTCGGGGCAATAATTATTTTATTCCTGGTTAATTTGATATTTCCAAGGAGATAGTCATTTTTGAAACAAACAATGCTCCTTTCGGAGCATTGTTTGTCTTGTGATCTAGCTGGGGCTCGAACCGGACCGAGCGTTAAAAAATTGCCCTGTGGGCGATTTTAGCGAAGGGGACAGACTGCCGCGATGGCGGGTTCGAGACCAGAAACAAAAAAGGCAGCCATTTGGCTGCCATGTGATCTAGCTGGGGCTCGAACCCAGGACCCCATCCTTAAAAGGGATGTGCTCTACCAACTGAGCTACTAAATCAATTTCTATATTAAAGAACCCAGGACCCTCCCGCAAGGCGGGATGCTCTACCAACTGAGCTACTAAATCAATTTTTATATTAAAGAACCCAGAACCCTCCCGCAAGGAGGGATACTCTACTCGCTGAGCTACAAATCATCATGTGATTTTTGCGGTGCAAAGTTAGAAGAAAAATGTTTTAAAGCAAAAAATCTTTTTCTTTTACTATCCTTTTTAATCCCGGCTTGTAATGAATTCCCTTCTCATACGTCATGCTTTTAAATAAACGCTCTTTAACCTTTTAATTTATCAGCTATGAAAAGAATTTTTGGAATTTTAGTGGTATCAGCCTTAATGGGAGTTGCTTATGGACAAAGATCAATAGACAGGCTCTTTGAGAGATACGCTAACAATGATGGATTTGTTTCGCTTACTATTAGCGGTAATCTTTTAAATCTGCTCAAATCTGATGAAAATGAGTGGAACGATAACCAATGGCCCGACAAGATAACCGAAATCAGGATCCTTGTCCAGGACGATGAGAACAGGGGCATTGAGAATTTTTTTGATATTGCCAAAAGAGATTTGGATTCACGGGATTATGAAGAATTTATGACTGTTAAAAAAACTAACCTGGATCTTAAAATGCTTGTGCGGATGGATGGTGATATAATAAGAGAATTTTTACTTATAGGTGGAGGCGAGGATAACTTTATTATTCAGGCAAAGGGGAGAATTACTGTTAAGGAGGCTGAAGATTTTAGTCATGAGGTAAAGAAGGAACATGGGAGGAACATGTTTTCAGATCTTTAATAGTTAATTAAGTGATTATCTTTGCTTCAAGGATAATCGCTTCTCTGTCAATGACAAAAACTGATTTCAATAACCTTGTTATCACAATCGGCAGAAAATTGTACGGATATGCCTTCCGGATACTCAGGGAAAAAGAAGGATCCGAGGACGCTGTTCAGGAAGTTTTTGTTAAACTGTGGAAGATGAATACGAAACTTGACGAATATGAAAGTGTGGAAGCTCTGGCTGCAACAATGGTCAAAAACTTCTGCATTGATCAGATAAGGAAGCAAAAATACGTTCAACCTGCCGACAGTAATTCTTTTTCACTTTATCTTGATTCTGAACCATCACCTCAGGAAAAGCTTGAAAGTATCGAGACCACTGTAATAATGAACAGGATCATTAACGATCTGCCTCAAACTTACAGGGAGATCATTCAGCTGAGGGACATAGAAGAACTATCATATGAGGAAATTGCAAATAAGACAGGACAGAATATCAATACCTTAAGAGTTAATCTGTCAAGAGCAAGAAAAAGCGTAAGGGATGAATTTAATAAATTGAGCAATGAATTCAGAGGAAATAAAACGATTGCTTGAAAAGTACTATGAGGGGATAACCACCTCCGGGGAAGAACAGGTACTTAAGAAGTTCTTCAGCAGGGATAATGTCCCCGCCGATTTAAGAAGTGACCAGGAAATATTCCGTTACTATATGCATGTAGCTGAAATACCTGTGCCATCTGCTGATTTTGAAAAGAATATTATTTCTGCAATTGAAATTGAAGATAAAGATTTAAGCAGATTTAAGAAAAGAAGAATGTTTGTCACATTATCAGGGATAGCTGCCGCGATGTTGATTCTTGCTGGCTCATATTTCTTTTTTACCGGCAGGTCAGGACCACGGGATACCTATTCTGATCCTGAATTAGCCTATGCAGAAACAATGAAGATTCTCTACGAAGTCTCCTCCCGTCTCAATAATGGAACAAAAGCCCTGGGCCATCTCAGTGCACTGCAGGATGAAACTCAGAAAACAATGGCAACTGTCAGCAGTTCGACTGCTAAAATAGAAGAAAATATGAAACCGCTTGATAAGGTTTTTAATGCTATCGGGAAGTCCGGAAGCAATGATGAAAATATTAACAAATAATTACCAGTTACCAATTACCAATCACCAATTACCAATCACCAGATATGAAAAAGATAATTCTCTTCATCACAGCTTTTTGCATGGTTTCATTACTTTATGCTCAAACCAGTGCAATCGATGATATTTTTGAAAAGTACTCAGAAAGGGAAGGATTCACAACTGTGACGATTTCAGGTAAACTGCTGAGTCTTTTTGCCGGAAAGAAGGATGAAGGAAGTGACATTATTAACAAGTTGACTTCCATCAGGATTCTTTCAGTGGAGGATTCACTTCTGAATAAAACCCTTAATTTTCAAAA
This sequence comes from Bacteroidales bacterium, assembly GCA_036848255.1. GTDB lineage: Bacteria > Bacteroidota > Bacteroidia > Bacteroidales > VadinHA17 > LD21. Next base: position 2,998 of record DAIUKI010000059.1, read on the forward strand.
GGAGATTTCAAAAAAGTTCGATTTCTCCGGATATGATGAATTAATGGTCGTTAAGGAGGGTTCTGATGCAACAATGTTCCTCACAAAACAGAAGGGTGACATTATTTCCGAGCTTCTTGTTATAACCGGTGGCCCGGGTGGCAATACCCTGATCTCAATAAAAGGTGATCTTGATCTTAAGAGCCTTTCAGAACTCTCAAATGAAACCGGGATTGACGAGCTAAGGGATCTTGAAAACATAAAGAAAGAGAAGGAGGAATAAACTTCAGTCTTCGGTCTTCGGTCTTCGGTCTTCGGTCTTCGGTCTTTCAGAAACCCACCCCCAACCCCTCCAGGGAGGGGAGCTTGGTGGATTCTGTCTTCGGTCTTCGGTCTTCGTTCATCCGTCTTCCCAATGCAAATTTAGTGTCTCCAATAATTGTTAAAGTGTATCTTAATTAGTTACTTTCAGGGTTCAATGTGAATTCAGAAGTAATCTATGCCCGAAGCTCAAAAAATAGACAGAGCCTACAGGACGCTGCTAAAATCAGCTAAGAGTTTATTGGCTCCGGGCGACGCCAAAAAAATCAGGCGGGCGCTCGACCTGGCTCTTGATGCATGTTCAGGCAATTCAACCCTTACAGGGAAGTCTGAAATACTCCATGCCCTGTCTGTAGCCACAATTGTTTCGGAAGAGATGGGACTGGGAACTACCTCCATCATTACGGCCCTTCTTCACGACTCTTATAACAGGCTTAAAATAACACCTCAGGAGCTCGAAAAAGAGTTCGGTAAGAAAGTTGTTGAGATACTGGAGGGGTTTTCACGCATAACCGGAATCAATTCAACCCAGGCTTCATTCCAGGCCGAGAATTTCAGAAAACTCCTCCTCAGCCTTGCCGACGATGTCAGGGTAATACTCATCAAGCTCGTTGAGAGACTTGAGTATATGCGAAACCTTGATAATGCACCTGAGAAGGATAAGCTGCCGCTTGCTTCCGAAACCTATTTCCTTTATGCTCCTCTTGCGCATCGGCTTGGCTTTTACAATATCAAGTCAGAGATGGAAGATCTTGCCGTAAAATACCTTGAACCCGAACAATATAATTTTGTCGACAGCAGGTTGAAGCAGACCACTGCCTCGCGAAACAGGCTGATACGGGAATTCTCGGCACCCCTTAGTGAAAAGCTCGATAAGCAGGGATTTAAATACACCATCAAAAGCCGGACCAAGTCAATACACTCCATTATGCTGAAAATGAAAAAGCAGGGAGTGGAATTTGATGAGGTGTACGATCTTTTTGCCGTTCGGATTATCCTGGACAGTGATCTTGAGAATGAGAAATCCGACTGCTGGAGGGTCTATTCAATTGTTGCTGATCTGTATCAGCCCAATCCAAGCCGTCTCCGCGACTGGATCTCGGTTCCCAAGTCAAACGGGTATGAATCGCTTCACACAACCGTTGTAGGGCCGAAGGGCAAATGGGTTGAAGTTCAGATCAGGTCATCAAGAATGGATGAGATTGCTGAGAAGGGACTGGCGGCTCATTTTAAGTACAAGGGTGTAAAAGGAGAGGGGGGCCTTGATGTCTGGCTCACAAGGATGAGGGAGATTCTTGATTCGCCAGAAAAAGAGGATGATGCATTTCTTGACCAGGTAAGATCAGGATTATATACCGATGAGGTCTTTGTATTCACACCTAAGGGAGATCTGCGCCAGCTGCCTGCGGGATCTACACTTCTCGATTTTGCATTCGATATACATACGGCAGTCGGTGAATCGTGTGTCGGGGGAAAAGTGAATGGGAAAAATGTTACTATCAGATACCAGCTTCAGAATGGCGATAATGTTTCGGTAATCAGATCAAAAAACCAGAAGCCAAAGCAGGACTGGCTCTCTTTCGTGGTTACCAGCAAGGCTAAAACAAAGATCAGACAGGCCCTGAACGAAGAGAGAACAAAATCGGCCGCTGAAGGTAAAGAGATTCTGATGCGGCGTCTCAAGAACTGGAAAATTAATTACGGAGATTCCATTATTCAGCAGCTGATAATTCATTATGGTCTTAAAACAGCTCTGGATCTCTATTGTAATATTGAATCAGGAAAACTCGATCTTCTTGAGATCAAGGAGGTTCTTTTGAAAGGTGAAAAGGAAGAGGAACCGGTTCAGCCGGTTTTAATTCCTGAGAAGGAAACCAAAGAGACCGCAGATACTCTGTATTCTGATTATCTGGTAATTGAAGACAGGGTGGATGGACTCGACTACAAACTTTCAAAATGCTGCAATCCTGTATTCGGTGATGCAATTTTCGGGTTCGTCACAATATCGGAGGGGATTAAGATTCACAGAACCGGTTGCCCAAATGCACATAACCTGATTGCAAGGTATCCATACAGGGTTGTTGTGGCCCGCTGGACAAAGGCAAAGGGAGCACCTGCATTCAATGCTGTAATTAAGGTGTCAGGTGTTGAGGATATCGGCATTGGAAATAAAATTGCTGATATAATTGCCGGATACAAAGTCCCCTTAAGAAACTTCAACTATAATACGGATGATGGTATGTTTGAAGGTACACTGAGCATTCTTGTTCCCAATAATGATGTTTTATACGGTATCATCCGCAAGATCCAGTCAATCAAGGGTGTTCTTAAAGCTTCCCGTCAGACAAGCGACTAAATAAAATATAATATAATACTTTCCTCCCATGTTCAACAACCTGTTATTCATCTCACTGGCGCCTATCTTTATCATTGCTTTGTATATTTACAACAGGGATAAATACGAAAAAGAACCTCTATCATTCCTTTTAAAGGCCTTGTTGGCAGGTGTTTTAATTGTAATACCCGTTGTGCTGATTGAGAGACTTCTTACCATTCCCTCCGAAAGCATGGAAGGAATAACCTATGCTGCCTACACTGCTTTCATAGTTGCCGGTCTGACTGAGGAAGGAATGAAATACCTTGCGTTTTATGTGTTCTTCTGGAATAACAGGAATTTCAATGAACGGTTTGACGGGATTGTATATGCGGTTTATATTGCACTTGGTTTTGCGGGCATTGAGAATATCCTGTATGTTTTTAGCGGAGGTTATTCCGTAGGGCTGGTACGTGCCCTTACTGCTGTTCCTGCTCATGCATTATTCGGAGTTGTTATGGGGTATTATTTCGGCATGGCGAAATTCTGTCCCGGCCGCAGGTTATTATACCTTATTATGGCTTTCTTACTCCCGTTTGCATTTCATGGATCATATAACTTTTTGCTGATGGGTAATTCACCTGCTCTTCTGTCATTATTTATCCCTTTGTTCATCTACTTCTGGATAACCGGATTCAAAAAAATGTCCATTGCCTCAGATGCTTCTTCTTTCAGGGATGAAAACATTAATGAAACCGGTGCTCACTGATCTTAAACTCTGATCTGTCAGTATCTTTTATCGGGCTTTACGGGAAGTTTTGCAAGTTTTTCAACCTCAATTGACGGAAATCCGAACTCTTCAACCACTTTGCCCAGGATCAGGTAGGTTCCGCCGCCTTTAAACGGGTAGTTTTTAAGTGATTGTGAAAAATGAGTTGTATCAAAGAAGTTCCCTTCAGCATCGATGAAGCATCCGAAATTCATCCATTCCCTCTTTATTGTTTTTATATATTTGATTGTTACAAGATGTCCCACCATCCGAATCTTCTTCCCGGTATATTTTAACAAATCACTTGCGGGCACCTCTCCCCGGAATGATGTCTCGAGCATATCGAACCAGCTTACAGTAACGGGAAAGCCGAACAGCTCAATTTCATCATAGGCATCATCAATGATGCCGTGGACAAGGTCGGGAAGGGAGAAGCTGCGTACCGGTTGTGAGAAGAGAGGACGGATGCTCTCTTGCTTTTTCCCGTTCATCATCATATGGGCCTCCCACAACATTACAGCCTTCTTCTTGCCTGTGAACCTGAAGGCGCCTGCCCTTATCAGCAGGATAACCTGTTCCAGCCCGGGACAAACCCTTTCGACGAAATCATTCAGATCACTGAACGGACCATTTTCATTCCTGACCTCTTCGATCGATCTTGCAAACTTTTCCTCGATGCTGAGAATATGAATAAAGCCAAGGTAGATATCTTTTCCGTAGATAGTTGTCTTGAATGTGCTTTTGTTTACGCATGGCGGCATGATGACCGCTCCGCATCTTCTTGCTTCATGAACATACACCCATGTTCTGTAGAATCCTCCGAAATTATTGATCACAGCAACCATGAATTCAAGCGGGAAATGTGCTTTAAGGTAAAGGCTCTGAAAGCTTTCAACTGCATACGAAGCTGAGTGTGCCTTTGAGAATGAATAACCGGCAAATGATTCAATCTGTCTCCAGACCTCTTTGGTTATCTCTTCGCTGTAACCCTTTTCACGGCAGTTCAGGAAGAATCTGTCAACTATCCTCTGCATCTCCTGCTTTGACCGGTACTTTCCGCTCATTGCGCGCCTGAGCGTGTCGGCATCTGCTAGGTCGAGACCGGCAAAATGGTGGCAAACCTTCAGCACATCCTCCTGGTAAACCATTACCCCGAATGTCTCCTCGAGCTGTTCTTTCATAACAGGGTGTATGTATTTGAATTTGTCCGGGTTATGGAACCTGTAGATATATTCCCTCATCATGCCCGAACGCGCCACTCCCGGCCGGATAATTGAGCTTGCTGCAACAAGTGTCGGATAATCCTCGCATTGAAGCTTCTGCAGTAGCCCTCTCATCGATGGGCTTTCGACATAGAAACACCCCTTTGTCTCACCTGTCTTCAGGTATTCCTTTATCTTCGGATCACTCTTGAATTTCTGGATAGCATGAACATCAACATCAACCGACTGGTTCCGCATTATGATCTCGACGCTTTCGCGGATATGGCCAATGCCCCGCTGGCTGAGAATATCGAGTTTTTCAAATCCGATCTCTTCGGCAGTATACATATCCCATTGAGTGACAGGGAAGCCTTTTGGGGGCATGTCAAGCGCGGTATAGCATGTGATGGGTTCCTCGGAGATCAGAATGCCCCCGGCATGGATACTTCTCATATTTGGAAAATCGGCAATTTTAAGTCCTGTTGAGAAAATAGTGTCGGTTATTTCGTTCCTGTTTGATTCTGAAGCCGGATTATCGATCAGATCATCAATCTCTTCCTTTGGCAGTCCGTGTATTTTCCCCAGCTCGCGAACGATCGATTTGCCCCTGAAAGTGCTCATGGTTCCAAGTAGGGCAGTGTGTCTTCCGCCGTATCTTTTGAAAATGTAATCGATAACTTCATCTCTTTCTTTCCAGGAATAATCGATATCAAAATCGGGAGGACTGCTTCGTTTGGGATTGATGAACCGCTCGAAGTAAAGGTTCAGGTCGATTGGGTCAACATTGGTGATTTTCAGACAGTAAGCAATTATCGAATTTGCCCCGCTACCCCGTCCCACGTGGTAGAATCCCCTTGACATCGAATACCTGACAATATCCCAGGTGATTAGAAAATAGGCCGAGAAGCCAAGCTTGTCGATTATTTCGAGTTCATGCCTGATCCTTTTCTTTGCTTCTGAGTTCTGTTTTCCATATCTGTACACCATGCCGTCCCATGCAAGTTTTTCGAGCAGAAGCTTGTCGTCATACCTGCTTGCTGAGAATATTTTCTTGTTTTTCAGGCTGTTGCGGTCAAAATCAAGGGAGCACTCATCCAAAAGCTTTCTTGTGTTACTCACGATCCAGGCGTGTTCATCAGAAAAATTTTTCATTTGCTCCCCTGTTCTGAAAAACTCATCTTCGCCTGCGCATTGTGAAGGCTGAAGATGGCTGAGAAGTATATTGTTGTCGACCGCCCTGAGGCTTTTATGAATGAAAATATCGTCGTTCGATGCGAAAGTGACAGGTTGGAGAAGTACCATCGAGTTCCTGCCGGTTGAACCGTTCAGTGTAACCAGTCGATTGATCTCACCCGGCCTTATTCCTATACGCTCATTTTCAAGCAGCTTCCCGGAGGGTTTTTTTTTCAGTGAATATACTGTGTATGCATTTGAGAATTCCGGTGCCGGAAAAGGGAGAGGTTTCTTTTCAAAATTATGCTCTGAAAGAAACTCATTCAATTCCCTCAATCCGTCATTGTTACGTGCAATACCGATATAAAGCAGTTCATTGTCATTCCTGAATTCGATTCCCGCCACGGGTTTTATGCTGTTTTTTTCACATTCTCCTGCAAACTCCGGTATCCCGGTTGAATTGTTGATGTCGGTCATGGCAATGCACCCGGCTCCTGCAGAAATTGCATTCTGCACAAGCTGTTCTACGGACATCATTCCGTAGCGAAGGGAATAATATGAATGACAGTTTAAATACATTTGTTAATATGGCCCGAAGGCGTGACGGCTCAAAGGCTTGACGGAAAGCAGTTTTTAATTGCCTTCGCTAGCGCGGATTTGTAATCCGTGCTTGCAATATCGGCACGGATTACAAATCCGCACCAGCATACACCTTCATGCCTTCATGCCGTTACGCCGTTAAAATCCATACATCATATAACCTTTTAACCTTTCTTCCATCATTTTCTGCTCATTTCCAGCATTTTCAAGCTGTTTGATAGCCTTTTCCTCCCTTTCCCTGACGGTCATCACTCCGACGGCCCGCCGCACCGCATCACGGCCGAAGCGTTTCCGGATATTATCCATTGTCATATAAAGGCTTACCTTTTCCGGAGTGTCGTCGAACATATCGAGCTGCTGAACTCCCCTGACAAGATGGCTGAACCTGATCCCGATCAGCCTGATTAGCATACGCCGCTGGTAGAGCCTGGCGAACAGCTCTTTTGCCACATCCGACAGCACATGATCGAAGGAGGTGTAAGGTATCCTTTTCTGCAGGGTATGCGTATCAAAATTTGAATACCTTATCTTTACCGTTACGCATGATGTGAGCTTTTCCTGTTTTCTGAGCTCCCAGGCAATTTTTTCAACCATGCCTGCAAGCAGCTGGTTCAGCCGCACCATATCGGTGGTGTCCTTTTCGAAAGTATGCTCGGTGCTTATTGACTTCCGTTCAGAGTAGCTTATGACAGGGGTGGAGTCTATCCCGTTGGCTCTTTTCCAGATCTCAATGCCGCTTTTGCCCATAAGGTTCCCGAGCATCTCAACTGGTATATTCCTCAGAGTATATATAGTTACAATACCCATTGACCGGAGTGTGTGGTAAGTTTTCTGGCCTACCATCGGTATCTTGCTTATTGACAGCGGGTCGAGAAAGGGGAGGACTATCTCTTTCCTCACCTCTATTTCCCCGTTTGGCTTTGCTTCTCCCGCCGCGATTTTTGATACGGTCTTATTGACTGAAAGGCCTATGGATATGGGAAGTCCGGTCTCTTTTATTATGTACTGCCGCAGTTCGTGCGACCATTTGTAGCATCCGTAAAAGCGGTCCATGCCGGTAAGGTCGATATAGTGCTCATCGATCGATGCTTTTTCATAGAGCGGCGATCGTTCCGCAATTATTCCCGTGACCATATGTGAATAGTTGCTGTACATCTCCATATCGCCCCTTATTACAATCGCATCGGGACACATGTTCCTGGCCATCTTCATAGGCATTGCTGAGCTTACACCGTATTTTCGTGCCTCATAGCTGCAGCTCGATACAACGCCCCGGTCCGACATCCCTCCGATTATTACAGGCTTGCCTATGAGCCTGCTGTTCTTAAGCCTCTCAACCGATACGAAAAATGTATCCATGTCGAGGTGGAGAACTGAGCGGTCTATGTTGCCGGCGATAAACATTGTTCGTTTGATTAAAAAAATTGAATATTTTGGGCTGAAGCCCGGCTGGTTTTATTTCCTTAAACCCCGGCATTAAT
>DAIUKI010000060.1:0-10812 GCA_036848255.1 Bacteroidales bacterium
TCTCATGGCTGGCCTGGCAGCAGGATCGGGTTTAAGAATTAAATTATTTGAAAGAGTGCCGGCGGCGGCAAAAGCTGTCGTGTTAATTCTATGTATGGTGTAATGGGTCTTTTGGCAGAAAAAATAATTGCAATGGACAGGAACATTGAAGTAACAATAATATTAATCCTTTCCGGATTTCTGCCTGCAGTTGTCACAGGTAGTTTTTTCCGTGACCTTACTTCCGGAAAAACCGGAAATTCAAATACTGCAAGAGTTTACAGTGCAGATCTTTCGGGATCAGCCATAGGATTCATTTTATTTTCAGGACTGGCTGTTCCCCTTCTCGGGATGAGTGTGTCGCTTTTTACTCTTCCTTTACTCATCATTACCGGTTTTCTGTTTTCCCTTACCGTCAGAAAGCATTAGTTTTTTCTTAATTTTGGATGGCATAACTCCGTAATTTGGAATGTATGAACCAAAAAATAAGCAAACGCAGTTTCATTAAGAGATGTGCAGCCCTGTCGGCAGGAGCCCTTTGCCTGCCTCGCGCGGAATTACTGATTGAAGAGCAATCTGCATTCAGGAAGGAGGCGATGTTTCAGGAAGAGACTGCAAGGGGTATAATGTGCAGGATTTGTCCTAATGAATGCGTTCTGAAGGAAGGTGAGCTTAGCAAGTGCAATAACCGGAAAGTTATCAAATCAAAGCTCTATACCCTTGCATATGGAAATCCATGCTCAGTGAATGTTGATCCGATTGAAAAGAAGCCGCTGTACCATTTCTTACCGGGGACAAGGGCATTTTCAATTGCCACGGCAGGATGCAACCTGGTATGCCTTAACTGTCAGAACTGGACAATATCACAAACCAGTCCCGACAAGACCAGAAATAACAACCTGATGCCCGGCAAAGTTGTCTCGGAGTGTATCGCAAAGGAATGTAAATCAATTGCCTATACATATTCAGAACCTGTTACATTCTACGAATACGCTTTCGATACAGCGGTCCTGGCAAAACAGGCAGGGATCCGGAACATCTTTAAATCAAACGGATATATTTATCCTGAACCTCTGAAGAAATTGTGCGGTGTGATCGATGCCGCCAATATCGACCTGAAGGCATTCAGCGAAAGCACCTATCTCAGGCTGTCGGGCGGTAAACTGCAGCCTGTGCTCGATTCGCTAAGGATTTACAGGGATATGGGTGTATGGCTTGAAATTACGAACCTGATAGTGCCTGAATGGACCGACAATACCGGGGAAATAAAAAGGATGTGCGGATGGCTCGCTGAAAACGGATTCTCAAAAGTACCTCTTCATTTCAGCAGGTTCTATCCGACATACAAGCTCGAACAACTTCCACCCACGACGGTTGACACCCTGAATAAGGCTGCACAGATTGCCCGGGATGAAGGGTTATTATATGTTTACACAGGAAATGTTCCGGGGAATGAATTGTCGGATACAAAATGCCCGGGTTGCGGAAGTACGATGGTCGTACGACAGGGATACCGGATTGCTGCCAACAACCTTTCAGCAGGGAAATGCAGCAAGTGCGGAAGGATTATTGAAGGAGTCTGGAGTTAAAATCATAAAAATCCAATGAATCAGACTGAGGTAAAGGATCGCATTGAAAAACTGCGGAAGATAATCGAAGAGCATAACAGGAGGTATTATTTACTTAATCAACCGGTGATTTCAGATTTTGAGTACGATCTTCTTATTAATGAGCTGGAGACACTTGAAAAGAAATTCCCGGAATTCATTGTAAAGTCGTCTCCCACCCGGAATGTCGGCAGTGATATAACAAGGGAATTCGTTCAATACGAGCATAAATACCCCATGCTTTCCCTTGGGAACACCTACAATTATGATGAGATCAGGGATTTTGACAACCGGGTAAGAAAATCGGTATCAGGAGAGGTCGAATATGTATGTGAGCTTAAATTCGATGGTGCTTCAATAAGCATTACTTATATCAACGGAATAATGTCAACAGCTGTCACCAGGGGTGACGGGACGAAAGGCGACGATGTATCAGCAAACGTCAGAACAATAAGGAGTATCCCTTCAAAGGTAAATGCCCCGGATATCCCGGACGAATTTATAGTAAGGGGTGAGATTCTTTTACCGCGGGCTGTTTTTTCCAGGCTTAATGAGGAAAGGGAAAAAGATGGGCTGAATCTCTTTGCCAATCCGCGCAATGCTGCCTCAGGAACACTCAAGATGCTTGATCCGGCGGTTGTGGCATCGCGGGGCCTGGATTGCCTGTTTTATTTTCTTCTGGGAGAGGCGCTTCCCAGCAGGACTCACTATGAAAACCTGATTAAGGCCGCAGGATGGGGATTTAAGGTCGCCGACAGCATTCGCATTTGCAAAAGTATTGAGGATGTAATTGTGTTCATCGAATCATGGGAGCACAAAAGGGATGATCTGCCTTACGAGACTGACGGTGTTGTTATTAAGGTCAATTCTATTGATCAGCAGAGGGAGGCAGGTTATACTGCCAAATCACCAAGGTGGGCAATTGCATATAAGTATAAGGCAGAACAGGCTTTAACTGAATTATTATCAATATCTTACCAGGTAGGAAGAACAGGCGCCGTGACTCCCGTGGCCAATCTCGAGCCGGTTCTGCTTGCCGGAACCACAGTAAGGCGGGCATCTCTTCACAATGCTGATCAGATATTTCTTCTGGACCTTCATCTCAGAGATATGGTCTATGTTGAGAAGGGAGGTGAGATAATACCAAAAATCGTCGGGGTTGAGCACTCTTCACGCAGTAAAGAGAGCCTTGCCATTCAGTTCATTGACACGTGTCCCGAATGTGGAACACCCCTGGTTAAAAATGAAGGTGAAGCCATTCATTTTTGTCCGAATTACCTGCATTGCCCTCCTCAGATCAAGGGAAGGATTGAGCATTTCATTGCCCGGAAAGCAATGAATATCGAAGGGCTTGGTGAAGAGACTGTTGATCTGCTTTTCGGTAAAGGACTGATAAAGAATGTTGCTGACCTTTACGAGCTTAAGGCTGATCAACTAATTCCTCTCCAACGGATGGGGGAAAAATCGGCTTCCAGAATCATCGAAAGCATAAAAGGGTCAGTTAATGTTCCTTACCACAGAGTGATTTTTGCACTTGGGATCAGGCATGTCGGGGAGAGTGTCGCCAAGACACTGGCAACCAGGTTCCCGTCGCTTGATGAGCTGATGTCTGCTGATCTTGAAACACTGACGGCGGTAAACGAAATCGGTCCGAAAATCGCTGCAAGCATAATTGCATATTTCAGCGATACTGATAACATTGAGATCATCCTCAGGCTGAAGTCGGCCGGGATACAAATGTCAGGGGAATCAATTAAGCCGAAACACGAAGGTGCACTTACCGGGAAGGTTGTTGTAATTTCGGGACTTTTCAGCCGGCATACACGGGATGAATACAAGGATCTCATCGAAAAAAACGGAGGAAAAAACTCCTCCTCAATCTCTGCAGGCACTTCGTTCATCCTGGCCGGCGAAAATATGGGTCCGGCAAAAAGGGAGAAGGCAGAGGCCCTAAGGATAAGGATAATTGATGAAGACGAATTTCTTGGTATCATAGGCGAAGATTAATAGTTGCATAATGCTTACATTTATAAAAAACTGTTAGGTTTGCACCATGGAGTTTTTAAGAAATCTGCGGGTCATGGCAGGCAGGTCCAGGTTGTCGGGCAAAAAGACAAGGATCACCCGGAAGGTACGTTTTCTCAACTTCCATCATGTCAAAAGTATTGGTATCGTATGGGATGCCTCCAAACCTGAAGATTTTCCAATATTGACGAGGTTTTATCAGAAAATGGCAGAACAAAACAAGGATGTGAAGATCTTCGGATATTTTCCCGGAAAGGAACTTCCTGATAAATTTACTGCAATAAGGTATTTTACTTGCATTAAAAAGGATGAAGTCAACTTCTTCTACTGTCCTGTTCATCCTGATACCGAATCATTCATCAAAACAGAATTCGATATATTGATTGATTTAAACTTAAGAAATCATTTTCCGCTGGTTTATGTAACATCTCTTTCCCAGGCCGGATTAAAAGTGGGGCTGGCCGGATTAAAACCTGAGGCTTCACCTTTCGACCTGATGATATCAATGAAAAATCCGGTAAATATAGAAGGATACCTTGACCAGATTGTTTACTATCTTGATGTTATAAATTCGGAATCAGCTAAAAAGGCAGTTTAATTACAAGATAATGAAAAGATTCAAAGGAGCAGGCGTTGCGATTGTAACACCTTTTAAGAACGATTCAAGTATTGATTTTTCAGCTTTGGGACGCGTTATCAACCATGTTATCAAAGGGGAGATCAATTACATTGTTGTACTTGGGACAACGGGTGAATCGGTGACTCTGTCAAAGGATGAGAAACAGGCTGTCATTTCATATGCCCGCGAAGCTGTCGATGGCAGAGTGCCCGTCATAATCGGTATTGGAGGAAACAACACTCAGGAGGTAATAACCAGTATTAGGCAGGCCGACCTTACCGGAATTGATGCCGTGCTTTCAGTGGCCCCTTATTACAATAAACCAACTCAGCGAGGGCTGTTTCAGCACTTTAAGGCTGTTTCAACATGGAGTCCTGTTCCTGTGATAATGTATAATGTGCCAGGCAGGACAGGCTGCAATATTTCGGCAGAAACATGCCTCGAGCTGGCTCATAGTTGCGAGAATATCACAGGTATAAAGGAAGCTTCGGGAGATATTACCCAGATAATGAAGATAATCAGGGGCAAGCCTGAGAAATTTGATGTGATTTCAGGTGATGACATGCTTACGATCCCTGTTATTGCTGCAGGCGGCATTGGCGTCATTTCGGTGCTTGCCAATGCATTTCCGGCTGCCTGTTCTGACCTCGCAGGCAATGCCTTGAAAAACAACTTTAAATCAGCCAGGGAACTGCAGTTCCGTTACCTGAATCTGATTGAGCTGTTATTTACTGAAGGCAATCCTGCAGGGGTAAAAGCCATGCTGAGCATCCTTAATATCTGCCAGAATAATCTGAGATTACCTCTTGTGCCCGTCAGCAGGACAACCATGACCAGGATACAGAAGGCGATTGAAGAGATCAGCAAAGCCTGATCAGAGTGCAGGGCCAGCCGATGCTGAAGGCTGGTTTATCCCATGGCACTGCTTGTATTTCTTTCCGCTTCCGCATGGGCAGGGATCATTCCTTCCCACTTTCTTTTCAACCCTTACAGGTTCAACTTTCTGATTTTTATCAGGACCTCCCCCACCACCGGTGCTGCTATATTGTGAAAAGTCGCTTTTTGAAGCCCGGAATTTGCTCATATCAACCTGCCGCTTCCGTTGAGCCTCCTTTACCTGATCAGGATCCTGCGACGGAATATGGCCCTTCATAAGGGTGCTGACAACATCCTTATTTACCTTCGAAATAACAGTTTTGAAAAGTTCAAAGGATTCAAACTTGTAAATAAGCAACGGGTCCTTCTGTTCGTATGTGGCATTCTGAACCGATTGTTTAAGATCATCCATTTCGCGAAGGTGCTCTTTCCATACCTCATCGATTGTGGCAAGGACCACAGTTTTCTCGTACGATTTTGCGAGTTCCCTTCCCTCCGATTCAGCCGTGGCCTTAAGGTTGGTGACTACCTGAAACACCCTCAATCCGTCTGAAATCGGAACAACAACATTCTCATAAACGTGTGACATCCTTTCATATACATCCTTAAGAACAGGGTAGGCCTGCTGTGAGATTGCCTCGACCTTTCTCTTATAAGTATCCAAAACCTTTGTATAGACCATGTCAGTAACCTGCTGCGATGAGTTTTTCTGGAATTCCTCCTTCAATACTGGAGAATCCATTGAAAATGAGCGAATCAGATCGAAATCGAAATTTTCGAAGTCACCATCCTTGTGATAGGTTTCAACAAGGTTTTCAGTAACATCAAACATCATATTGGCGACATCGACAGAGAGCCTTTCACCCAGGAGGGCATGTCTCCTTTTCTTGTAGATCACCTCCCTCTGGGAATTCATTACGTCATCATATTCAAGCAATCGCTTCCTTATTCCGAAGTTATTCTCCTCAACTTTTTTCTGAGCCCGCTCGATCGATTTTGTTATCATAGGATGCTGGATCATCTCGCCATCCTTCAGCCCCAGCTTATCCATTATTCCTGCTATTCTTTCCGATCCGAACAGCCTCATGAGCTCATCTTCGAGCGATACAAAGAACTGAGAAGAACCCGGGTCGCCCTGCCGGCCGGAGCGACCCCGGAGCTGACGGTCGACACGCCGTGATTCATGTCGTTCGGTACCTATAATTGCAAGTCCCCCGGCCCCGCGGACTTCAGGTGTCAGCTTAATGTCTGTTCCCCTTCCTGCCATGTTCGTTGCTATCGTGATAGTGCCTGGTTTTCCGGCTTCAGCAACAATTTCTGCTTCACGCTGGTGGAGTTTAGCATTAAGAACATTATGCTTAAGACCCTTCATCTTAAGCATCCTGCTGAGCAATTCAGAAATCTCAACCGATGTGGTCCCGACCAAAACGGGACGTCCGTTTTTGTACATCAGGGAGATTTCATCTATTACTGCATTGTATTTTTCCCTCTTGGTCTTGTAGACAAGATCTTCGCTGTCTTTCCTGATAACGGGACGGTTCGTAGGTATAACCACAACGTCGAGCTTGTAGATATTCCATAATTCACCTGCTTCCGTTTCGGCAGTCCCGGTCATGCCTGCAAGCTTATGATACATCCTGAAATAGTTCTGGAGGGTTATTGTTGCATAAGTTTGAGTGGCATCCTCCACCTTTACATTCTCCTTTGCCTCGATAGCCTGGTGAAGTCCGTCAGAATACCGTCGTCCCTCCAGAATACGACCTGTCTGCTCGTCTACAATCTTAACCTTGTTGTCGATTACAACATACTCAACATCCTTGTCAAAAAGGGTCCAGGCTTTCAGGAGCTGAGTCATCGTATGAACACGTTCTGATTTAACAGCATAATCCTGTAACAGTTCATCCTTCTTTCTGAGCTTCTCCCGTTCGTCGAGGCCGGCTTTTTCAAGTTCAGCGATCCTGGAACCTACATCAGGCAGAACAAAAAAACTTATGTCCTGAACGGAGTCCGAAATCAGATCAAGCCCTTTTTCGGTGAGCTCAATTGAATTTTGCTTTTCATCAATTATGAAATAGAGCTCATCGGTAACTTTCGGCATCTCCTTGCTATTATTCTGCATGAAGAAGTTCTCGGTCTTCTGAAGGAGAGTCCTGTTTCCTTCTTCGCTTAAGTACTTTATAAGGGCATTGTTCTTGGGAAGGCCCTTGTATGCCCTGAGGAGAAGTTTACCTCCCTCTTCATTTTTGCCTTCACCGATCAGCTTCTTGGAATCGGCAAGAATTTGGGTAACAAGGCGTTTCTGAGCATTGACAAGTTTATCGACCTTAGGTTTGAGCTCATCGAACTGTTGTGTATCGCTTCTGGCTGTCGGACCTGATATAATAAGAGGAGTTCTGGCATCATCAATAAGCACAGAATCGACCTCATCAACTATGGCGTAATGATGCCTGCGCTGGACGAGGTCCTCAGGATTAATTGCCATATTGTCTCTCAGGTAGTCAAAGCCAAATTCATTATTGGTTCCGAAAGTAATATCGGCGTTATATGCCCTTCTTCTGTCGGCCGAATTTGGCTGATGTTTGTCGATGCAGTCAACCGTAAGGCCATGGAACTCATATATCGGGCCCATCCATTCAGAGTCGCGCTTGGAGAGGTAATCATTCACTGTAACAATGTGAACTCCCTTGCCTGCAAGTGCATTCAGATATACCGGCAGGGTTGCAACCACTGTTTTTCCTTCCCCTGTGGCCATTTCTGCAATCTTTCCCTTATGAAGACCAACTCCGCCGATGAGCTGAACATCGTAGTGGATCATATCCCATGTAATTTCATTCCCTCCGGCTATCCAGCGGTTGCTCCAGATGGCCTTATCTCCGTTTACCGTGATGCTTTCCCTTGTGGCTGCCAGATCCCTGTCGTACTGGCGCGCAGTAACTTCCAGAGAGCTGTTCTCCTTAAACCGCCGGGCTGTCTCCTTAACTATTGCAAAAGCTCTAGGCACCAGATTGTCAAGCGTCTTCTCAAGCTTTTCCTCAATGAGTTTTTCAATCTTGTCTATTTCATTGTAGTATTCTTCTTTCCGGATCACATCTTCCTCAAGTTCAGCCTTGTTCCTGAGCGATTTGATCTCATTCTCATCAGCTTCGAGAGACTCCCTGATCTCATTTTTCAAAACCAGTGTAAGATCCCTCAGCTGGTCATTTGAAAGATCCTTAAGATTGTCATATTCCTTCAGAATTTCCTTAGTGTAGGGAGTAATCTCCTTAATATCTCTTTCATACTTGTTCCCCAGAAACAAACCAAGTACCTTGTTAACGATATCCATTTAATGCCTTATTACTGATTTCTTAAATATCCCGCAAAATTAGCTATTTTTCAGATTTCTGACAGCACCAGACTAAAACTGGAACAAGCAAGAGCCTCAAAAAATCATGTAGTTGCGGAACCGCCACCAGTAGGTGTTCTCAGAGTCATTATGTCCCTGTCAAACTGATACATATTGTTCTTTCCGACAAGCTTTACCTTATCAAGAATCGATCTGACCGAGGCTTCTTCCTCGACCTGTTCGGTTACAAACCACTGCAGGAAATTTTGTGTATTGAAATCTTTTTCTTCAAGGGTAAGGGCAACAATTTCATTTATGCTTGCAGTGATGAATTCTTCATGTTTCAGAACTTCAGTAAACATTTCTACAATGCCCTTAAAGTCAACAGGAGGTTTTTTAAAAGCAGGAAGAACAGCTTTACCTCCTCTTTCATTCATGTATTTGATAAACTTCAGCATATGAAGCTTTTCTTCATCAGCCTGGGCATACAGCCAGTCAGCGACTCCGCCGAAACCGCTTGTTTCAGCCCATGATGCCATTGCAAGGTAAAGGTTTGAAGAGTATCCTTCTCTTTCTATCTGACGGTTGCAGATATCTTCCACTTTTTTGTTTAACATGATCTTAAATATTAAATTTTGTAGTTATAACAATATTCTAAATCTTTATGTTCAACTTTCATGTGATATCAAGATTAAAGGCTTTTTTAAAATCTTTCAGTCCGGGATATTTTGATACCAGATAATTGTATTTCTGTTCATCCGAATAAAGGATTTCATTTGTCTCGGACAGGTCAACAACTGTTTCAACATCAATCTCCTTCGAAACAAATCTGCTCTTCAGGAAACTAATAAGCTTTTGCTTGAAGTTCTGAATAAAAAGGTCCTTCTGGGCCGCGTTGCTAAAATGTATTCTGATGCTCTGATCATTTTCAACTTCTGTTTTAACGGACTTGAACATGCTGACAATCCTTGCGCCCTCCCCTTTCATAGAATCAGTAAATTCATCCCAGGCCTTTTCAAATGATTGATGATTAAGTTCCTCAGTTGGCACTGCCATTCTATCCGCATGGTTTCCGGCGGCTGATTTCAGGCTTTCCTGAACCGCTTTCTTTTCTTCCGATATTATATTCTTAATAGAAAATGACCTTGCGTGTTTTTCAATTACGGGTGTATGTTGTCCTGGGACGTCTTCTTCCTGCTTTGTTCTAAATCCGGAATTTTCCCGGCCCTCTCTTATTATTTCGGATTTTGATGGAAGAGGTATCTCTTCCCCTGATTTATCATTCAGACTGATTTCAGGCTTTTTTTTTTCACCCTCTTCAGCCAAAAAACCTGTGATACGGCATATCCTGATCAGGAATAATTCAACATGAAGTCGTGGATTCTTGCTTGTTTTATATGAGATGTCACAATTATTTCCCTGTTCGAGTGCTCTGAAAATGAAATCTTCCGGACAATCCTGTGTCTGGGCAAGATATCTTTGCCTGATAACAGGGGTAGCTTCAAGAAGCTTCAGAGTAACTTCATCCTTGCAAACCAGAAGATCGCGAAGATGACTGCTCAGTCCTGAAACAAAATTATGTCCGTCAAATCCCTTCTCAAGAATCTCGTTGAAAGTCATTAAAACAGAAGACACATCACCAGTGAGAGCTCCTTCAACTGTCCTGAAATAATATTCATAGTCAAGCACATTAAGGTTTTCGATGACATCCTTATATGTGATCTTCTTCCCGCTGAGGCTTACTATCTGGTCAAAAATTGAGAGGGCATCCCTGAGAGCTCCGTCGGCTTTCTGAGAAATTATATGAAGCGCTTCTTCTTCGGCAGTTACTCCCTCATTTTTTGCAACATACATCAGGCGGTTGACAATATCCTCTATCCTTATCCTGTTAAAATCAAAGATCTGGCACCTTGACAAAATCGTCGGAATTATCTTGTGTTTTTCGGTGGTGGCCAGAATAAAGATCGCGTGGGCCGGAGGTTCCTCGAGTGTTTTAAGGAATGCGTTGAATGCCGATGATGTGAGCATATGAACCTCATCGATAATATAGATACTGTATTTCCCGACCTGAGGTGGTATTCTGACCTGATCGGTAAGGTTTCTTATATCATCGACCTTATTGTTTGATGCAGCATCAAGTTCATGTATGTTAAATGATCTCAGTGTGTTGAATGAAAGGCACGATTCGCATTCATCACATGCCTCCCCGTTATCCTTCAGGTTGATGCAGTTGATTGTCTTGGCAAATATTCTCGCGCATGTAGTCTTGCCCACTCCGCGGGGGCCGCAAAAAAGGTATGATTGGGTCAGATGCCTGTTCTTTATTGCAGCCTTCAGAGTATTGGTGATAGAATCCTGTCCCACAACCATATCGAATGTTG